>CAZGXC010000058.1:0-14004 GCA_964529535.1 uncultured Hyphomicrobiales bacterium
CAGAACACCCACAGCTAAAGCAGTGGGTTGAAAAGAGAAAAATCAACCCCACCAAGAATGATGAGATTGACTTTTCTTAATTATGCATTATGAATTATGCATTATGAATTGTAAATTGTATTGCTATTACGGCACAAGCATAATTTCTTTGAAGGTGTAGCCACCGAAAGCTTTATTAAGTCCTGCTTCAACAGGTGTAGAAGTACCCATCTGCGTCTGCCCACTCTGCAAGGTGAGGGTCGTTTGCGTAGCAAGACTTGGAATACCGGCAAACACCAGGGCTCCCCAAGAAGTAATAAGCGAGCCAAATGAGACGGAGGTCAAGCGTTCCCAAGATTGGAACGCAGAAATTCCAATGCTCCTTGCCTTGGGAAGAGAGATGGAAGATAAGTGAGTGCAAACAACAAAGCAAAGACTTTATGGATAATTACTGACGATGGAGTTTTACCAGCAGATAACGACATCAAAACAGCTCTGAATGCTGTTTATAGTAATAATGCCTCTGCATCATTCAAACCAGAAGATGGACCAATATAAGCATTTGAAGAGACGAAAGATGACATGCTAGCAAGTGTGCTTTTCCCATTTTCATTGTATGCGATGAGCGTTGCTTCTGTCGCTGCAAGCAGTGTGCTACCCGTTTTGCGCGTGAGCTTTGCTGTGCCTATGCCATCTGCCTTGTTGTAAGCTGTGATTGAAAGCGTATATCCCTCGCTTGGGATTGGCTTAACAATAGTTTCAGGTGTGAAGCCTGCTACAGCAAAAGGAACATCTACGCTTGCGCCTTCGTTAGGGATATTAACAACCGCACCATTATTAAAGGTGATTGTAAAATTACTCTTCGCTGGTCCGGAGATAGCTTCTGTAACAACTGTGTTGTTGATTAAAGCGCCTATCGCAAGCACACCAATTTGCTTGTAGGTAGTGGTTGCTGCATTTTTTGCTTTTGTTTCGATGCGGAGGGCGTAGTTGTTGTAGCCATTGGTGAACTCTGGCGTATTGAAGTCAGCAGTTTTCCATGCTTCTGGCTCAAAAACAACTGAGAACATACCATAAGCATTGGTCTTAACGTTAGTAACTGTGTGCTGGTAAGCAGCAGGAGAGCCTAAAGCTACACCAGTATAACGATTAACGAGGGTTAGCTGCACATCGATAGTTTTATCGGCATTTGGTTTATTGCTCGCAGCCCTATCCGTAAAGCTTAGGGTAAATGGCTCAAAAGCCGAAAGGTTTGTGGCTATCAATGCCACAATAAGGAGGATAATCTTATGGAATTTCATCTAATGACTCCAGTTATTTATAATCTGTTTTTATAATCTATTATTATTTCTAATTGTTAGAAGTACAAAAATAAATAATTTTTCTGTAATAATTGCAAAAAAATCAACCCCAGCAAAAAGGATGAGGTTGATTTCTTCTTAATTATGCATTATGAATTATGAATTATAAGCCGTTCAGTTCTCTTTTCGCTTCTTCGTGATTTGGGTTAATCTTGATAGCCCATTCCAGCATTTTCTTAGCATCTTCGATTAGCCCCATTTTCTTTAGGGTGATACCAGCGCCATAGCAGGCATCGGGGTTCTCGCTATTATATTTCAGAGCCTCGGTGTATAGCTGCATAGCCGAATCCGTATCATCTTGCAAATATGCGCATTCTCCGTTTAAGCAGAGCAGATCATCGAGGGTCAGCCCTATCGTGCTTTCATATTTTACGTAAGTCCATCTATCGTAAAGCGCGGATAGTGTGTCATAGACCTCCTCATATCTCTCTTGCTTTGCGAGCATTAGCGAGCGCAGGTAATTATTATCCGGATGTTCAATAATCTTTTCTACAGCTTGTTGCAAGTATCTCTCAGCTTTCTGGAAATCATTATTATTGATTGATATATAAGCATATATATGCAAAATATGTAGTTTGTATCTTTCTGGCAAATCATCATTATTCATGATGCGTTCCCATATTCCCAAGGCTTTGCTTTGCTCGCCCTCATCGAATAGCTGCATACCACGAGCAAATTCAAGAGATGAATCGCTATATACGGGGAGTTTGTCCTCGGCTTGCTTCGCCATATTAGTATTAAGCATATTATCAAGTCTGCCGAACATTTTCAGAGCTGAGCGTTGCCAAGTCCATTGCTCTCTTGCTCGCAGCATGGCATAAGTCCCTTTTTTGAATAAATCAGCAGGATTTATCGCCACTTCGCGCAAAATAGTTGCCAATTCCTCTTTGTCTGGCTCAAGCATTTCAGCTTCGTGGGTTAATTCATATTCGCCCATCACTTTGCCGATGCTAATTGTTTTTGAATTAACTTGCCATCCTACATTTTCATCGACGAAATCGTCGGTAGCTCCATTTTGCGTAACGATTACAGGCAATCCAGATGCCATAGCTTCGAGAGTCGGCAGGGAGAAACCTTCGCCGCGATACGGGCTAACGAACACATCTGCGGAGCGGTATAGCTCATACATTTCCTGTTCAGTTAAGTAGGAGTCAATGTAAAGAATTTCAGGGGCATTAGGTTTTGCCTGAATTGCCAAGATTTTATCTTTTGCAGTTTGCCCGCGATAGAATGAATCTCCGCCCATATCTTTGATAATCAAGCAAACGTCGTCCTCTGCTGTGAAAGCATTTTCATAAGCATCAAGTAAAATATCTATTCCTTTGCGATATGTAGTGCCGCCAACGAATAAGAATTTAAAGCTCTTGAAAGTATTCAATGGCATTTTATCTCCGAATGGTGTATAATCCTCTGGAGAAATACCGTTTGGAATGACCTGCACTTTATTATAATCAAGACCCGACGCAATATAGGCTTTGCGGCAGAAAGTGGAAGGCGTCCAGATTTCATCTGCTTGCTTAAAGAGTTCCACGAAGCGTTTTGGCAAAGCACTAAATTCCCAAGGCTGCATAATTATCCATTTCGCACCCTTCGGAGCTCCATCCTGTGGGGGCCACTGATGGCGTATCCAGACGAATGGCATTTTTTTATTCTCGGCAGAGACTTTATTCATATCTTTATATCGAATATCGTGCTGTGCGAGGGTTAAATATTTGTCATTTTCAATATCGAAGAATTGATCATTCTCGTATGGCACGATTGTTAGCTCCGCTGCATCGCTGTCGATTATCTTTGTGGATAATTCTCTATTAATAAGCGCAAGCGAATGATAAACGAATTGCGAACCTTCCCAGACTATATTTGCCTGTGGATTCGTCGCAGGAGTGAATTGATACAAGCGCGGATCTTCTGTATTGCTCTGAATAAAATCGCTGGCGACTGTTGATTGGCTTTGCTGTGGCTCATTTTGAATTGGAGCGACATCTTGGCGATGAATACGAATGGAGAGCTGCACATCATAATATGGCAATTCTTCTTGATTATCTACATCGAAATTAAGAATCTCGAAGTTCTTATCTTGCAGATAGTTAATCAAGAATGCTTCGTCTGATTCATCATCTTGGCTCTCGGACCCAACAGGGTTGCTGATATTATCATTATAATTATCATTAGAATAAGTATTATTGGAATAATTATTATTTTGATTTTCTCGAGCTTTTTCCTCTCGGATAGTATTTTCGTTGTGGAGCTTAATATTCAGATTTTCTATTTGCGAATTGATTCGCTTTTGGTCTAAATCGCTATTATCTGATTTGGAGAAGTCGTCGAAGCTGACTTCGAAGTTGATTGGGTCTGCCATATTTATTTCTTTCGCTTGAATAATATTTTCTTCGTTTATATGATTATCTTGTTCGATAATATCTTCTGTATGAATATTATCAAAATTTTGCTCTTCATCAGATGGCTGGAAGCCGTCCTTCCTTGCAGAGAAGTAATAAAGGAATTCAGTGATTTGCGATATTTCTAAATTTAGTTCATCTACATCAATTTGATTAATAGCCATCTCTGGGGCGATGAAGTTTTGCTCATCGCTAATATCTAAATCATTGAATAAACCTTCGGAATAATCGCTTAAATGCGTGCGGAGCGAAGCCAATGCTATGTATAATTCATCAATATACGGAGCATAAATTTCGCTTAATTCATAAGCATTAAGGAGTTTATTACTATTTAAATTCGGAACAACTATGTATTGGGTTAGAAATTCTAACTCATTGAAATTCTGGATAATTGGCGAGCCATCGTCATCAAAGATATTAATCTCTATTGATTTGCTAATAAATTGAGTGAGATTTTTTGATTCGATGGATTTCGCGAATAATTTATCGAAATCTTCATCATTCTTAATATTTATCGAAATTTGATTAGAATGATGCAGAAGTCTGCAATTTTTTGGATAATTCTCTGCCGCATTAAATATCCGCTCGGGATTTTGGAAGAAATAAGCGGAATGCGGAAGAATACTTAACTCGGATATGGAGTTATCTTCAAATATATACTTGATAATAAATGGGCTTAGCGATTCCGCATATTCAGCATCAAATGAATCATTATGAGCAATATTCTGAGAGATAGCATAAAGTTCGGGGAATTTCTTCTCGATTTTTCGCAGTGGAAGCAATTGTGTGTTTTGTAGCTTTAGTTTATCGAGCAGGAGCTTGCTTATTTCATCTAAGCATACGGCGAAAACTTGGCTCGAGCCGCCAGCCGTCCTGTTTAGAGAGTTTAGCAAAGCCACGCACTTTACTAAGTTATCCTTATTTACTATGATTACACAATTATTCATTGTTTCTGCTGTTATACATTATTTCTGCTATAAATACTTAAATTTGAATGATTTAAGATGATTATTTATTATAGAGTTATCATCTTATTTTTAACAATTACCTTGCCAAAATATCTTGCCCAAAATACTTTGCCCAAATTGATAATTTGATCCAAATTAGAAGGATTAAACATCTATAAAATTAGCTAACTGTCCTGCTTCTGGGAAATGCACTATATTTCCATCATCAACGAGCTGGAGGACAGCATCTTTTGCCTTCTCAATCGGCAATTGATATTTATAAGCGAAGTGCCAAATATCAATAGGATTTAGCGATATTTCAATCATCAATAATTGAGCAGGGGTCAGGGAATCCTTATTCCCAAGTCTTGTCTTTAGGGTATCGGCTAATCTTTCCTCTTCTAATCCCTTAATATGCATTGGAACAAAATAATAATTAACATTGTTCAAGAGATCGCAAATTGGGAATTGCTGACGATACTTCACCAAATACGGCAGGAAGTCTATGCTTATGGAATATTCTTTGCTGATTTCATCATTCCAAAGATCTTCCCAAACCGCTAATTCATTATCTTTCAACCACTCAAAGAAAGCTATCTCCGAGGGATGAAGGTTCATCATCAGTTTTCCCTTGTATTTATTTTTCAAATATTCAGCATCTTCGACGCTAATTGCCGAGAGATACTCGTCTTTAAGAATCAGTAAATTCTCCGAAATTTGCTTTTCGATGAAATCAATGTTTATTTTGTCAATATTTATTTTGTCCAAATTAGTTCCGTATCTTTAATATCAAAAATTACTTTAAGCCAAAAATAACCTAATATACAATTTATAAAATGCAAATTAATAAAAATACTGATAATATCATAATTTATAAGAAATTAAATTTAGCAGACCGCGAAATAATTAATCCCGTGCTACTTGCCCCGATGGAGGGTATAACGGATTTGCCATTCCGCATCATCTGCCGAGAAATGGGCGCCGACATCGTATTTAGTGAGTTTATAGCCAGCGAAGCACTCATTCGCGATGCGAAGAAATCATTTGCCAAAATGGAATTTTCCGAGAAGGAGCGTCCGATTGCCGTGCAAATATTCGGCAATAATGCTTATGCCATGAGCGAAGCAGCGAAAATAGTAGAAGCAGCCGGAGTGGATATTCTCGACCTAAATTTCGGATGTTGGGTGCGGAAAGTAGTTCATCACGAATCGGGCGCAGCATTGCTCAAAGATCCCGATAGAATGGTCGAAATTACGAAAGCAGTAGTAGATGCGGTCAAAATCCCCGTAACGCTCAAGACGCGAATCGGTTGGAGCCCCGAAAGCAAAGTAATAGATGAGATCGCTCCGCGATTAGAGCAAACAGGCATCAAGATGATTTCCCTACATTGCCGCACGCGCGATATGGGAATGAGTGGCAATGCCGATTGGAGCTATATCGATAAAGTAAAGGACAGAATCTCCATCCCTCTGATATTAAACGGGGATGTCCGCACGCCAGCCGACGCACTTAGGGCATTCCAAACGACTAAATGCGATGGAATAATGATAGGTAGGGCGATTGTGGGCTATCCATTCTTATTCCGCGAGGTTCGGCAGGCACTCGATCACGGCATAATTAGCGAAAAACCAGACATTAATGAGCGGATTGATACTTGCATCCGCCACTTGGAGCTTTCGATTGAATACAGTGGCTTCCCGCGCGGAATGCTCGAATTCCGCAAGCACTATTCGGGATATTTAAAGGGCTTATTCAATGCTTCGGTTTATCGCCAGAAGTTAGTCCTGATGAACGAAAAAGAAGAAATACTTGATTTACTAAACGAATATCGCGAAAAATTAATCGAATGGGAAGCAGCTGGACCGGTGGAAAATGCCGAAAATCCCAAAGAATAAGAGCTATTTGACCTAATTTGATTAAAATAATATTGATTACTGAAAAAAATGTTTTTTTTATAAATATAAAAACACTAATTTTGTAGCTTATTATATTGCAACATTTTATAAACGAATTAATAGGTAATAATTGAAGAAAACGACTACGCCTACAAATCCTATCAGTAGAGCTCCCAAGCCATTTGGCGGCGGTGGCGGTGCTGGTGGTAGAAAGCGATTTGACAGAACTCCGTTCCAAAATGATAATCGCCAGAGAATTAATGACCAAATCTTTGCCAAAGAGCTAAGAGTGGTGGATGAAAATGGCGATCAGCTCGGCATCATGAAAAGGGAAATCGCCCTGCAAATGGCTGAAGAACAAGAAAAAGATTTGGTGGAAATCGCCCCCCAAGCCAAGCCTCCTGTATGCAAGATTATTGATTACGGAAAATATCAATATGAATTGCAAAAACGCGAAAAATTACAGAAAAAAGCTCAGCAAAACCAGCAAATGAAGGAAATCCGATTCAAATGGAGAACGGATACTCATGATTTTAACTTTAAGGTGCGCCACGCAAGAGAATTTATTGCCGAAGGAAACAAGGTAAAAGTCTCCGTAATGTTCCGCGGAAGAGAAATTACTCACCAAGACATCGGTAGGGAGCTATTGGAAAGATTTATCGAAGCTGTCAAAGACATCGCAAAAGTAGATCAAAACGTCCAGCCCGAAGGGAGAACTATCTCTATCGTAGTGAGCCCGGACAAAGTAAAGAAAAAGAAAGAGAAATCAAGTGATGATAAACCTGCTAAACCTGAATCTCCAAAGACAGAACAGGCAAAGACAGAGCAGGAATAATTGACATAAAAAAGCAATTATTATATCATTAACAAATAGTGAAAATCAAAAATAATTACCAACACCCTCGCCCAACTAACACAAACACAGAAGAGCGAGGGTGTTAATAGTAGATGTGGCAATTTGATTAATAGTAAAAACAATAAATTAATAATATGATAAATCAGATAAAAAATCTCGGCGAAGAAATAAAAAACAAAATCGCAGAGATTAAAGATTTAAACACTTTGGAAGACTTGAGACTTGAGTATTTTGTAAAAAAAGGTAAAGTCCAACAGCTCGTCGACAGACTAAAAGACGTCCCAAAAGAAGAGAAACCTACAATCGGAAAAGAGCTAAATATAATGAAAGCGAAGGCAGAAGCTGCCTTCAATAGCTTGAGAGAAATACTACAAAACAAGGCAGAGGAAACTTCTGAATTAGACCTAACCCTACCCGGAAGAAGAAGGGATAAGGGTAGCGTCCATCCGGTAATGCAAACATTAAACGAAATGATTGAAATCTTCACCGAGATGGGATTCGCAGTAGCAGAAGGACCAGATATTGAAGACGGTTGGCACAATTTCGATGCGTTAAATTTCCCACTGGATCACCCAGCGCGCGATATGCAGGATACATTCTTCGTGAAAAGCAAAGACGAGCATGTTTTGCGCACGCATACATCTCCAGTGCAGATTCGCGTAATGCAGACTTCCGAGCTACCAATTAGAGCAATAATGCCGGGCAGAGTTTATAGAAATGAAGCAATCAGCGCACGTTCATTGGCGGAATTTTATCAAATAGAGGGATTATATATTGATAAAAAAGTTACCCTCGCTGAATTAAAAAGCACATTAATGACCTTTGCCAAGAAGATGTATGGGGCAAATTCTGAATTTCGCTTCCGTCCATCATTTTTCCCATTCACAGAGCCAAGCGCTGAAATGGACATCTCCTGCTACATTTGCAGTGGCAAGGGTTGCAGAATATGCAAAGGCAGTGGCTGGCTCGAGATAGCAGGCTGCGGAATGGTTCATCCAAATGTATTAAGAGCTGGTGGTATTGACCCAGAAATTTACTCCGGATATGCCTTCGGCTTTGGAATAGAAAGAGTTACAATGCTTCGCACTGGATTAGATGATATTCGCTTATTATATGATAATGATATGCGCGTAATGCGCCAAATCGGTGGATAAAATATAATTCAGTATTCCGATATAAAATCCAATATTCCATGAATAATAAAACAATAGGGCGATAATTAATCGCCCTATTGTTTTATGTATAAATCTAATTATTTAAGGGAATTAGCTTTTCGGAGCGGGACCGGAAGAAGTAATTACTTTAGCGTGCTTCAAGACCTTGTCGTGATAAGTGTATCCAGTCGATACCACTTGCATAACGTGTCCATCAGGAATTTCTTCCGATGGCATCGCCAGAATAGCATCCATTTCATCGACGTTAAATTCCTTGCCCACGGGAGTATCGATTTGCTTTGTGCCAGCTTCCTCAAATAGCTTTAAGGTTTTATCGCGGATTAAGATCAATCCCTGCAGAACAGCATTATAATCATTTGATTGCTTTCCAGTATCGACAGCAGTATCCAAAGTATCTAAAATTTCTATGAATTTCTCTAATAATCTCTCATTCGCATATAGGACGAGATCTTCTTTTTCTTTCATAGTGCGTCTGCGGAAATTCTCAAGCTCTGCTGCATTGCGTAGCATTATTTCCTTTGCTTCATCTCTTTCTTTGGCGAGCTGCTCAATCTTAGCTAACATATCAGCAACTTCTGACTCGGAGAAAGTATTTGCTTCGCTGATATTTTGCTCATTAGAGCCAGTTTCAATATTTACTTCAATTTCCTTTTCAGCATCGCTATTGCTCTGCTCTTGCTTATTGTTTTTGGTCATATTCTTATTTCCATTATTTTTAAAATAGGTTTTCGCCAAGTCCATGGTCTTGTTAATAGAGGGGCGCAGTGGCTTTTTCCCGAAATTTTGTTTTTCATCCATAGCTTGATTATCTCTAATTGTTTGTAAATTCAAGTTAATATAAATAATTGCTAAATATTATTTGATTATTGACGATAATATAGGAAATAAATTATTATAATTGATAATTATTAAAAGAAGAGCAATAATTACAATAATATGGCATAATAATAGTTACTGTTTTAGTAATGGAAACTTTTTCATTATCAGAAGTATTGTAAAGATAACACGATAATAGTCCCAAGGCATAAATGAACATGGATAGCAATAAGCCAAACGACGAAAATGCAGAAAACAATAATTCTGTATTCGATAGCCTATTCTCAGTGCAATCTGACGAAGAGTGTGTCCCTTTTGGCGAAGATTTAGAAGGGAAATTCGTCTTTCCCTTGAAATTCGAAGATATGGATAGCCTAAATATAGGTGTTTTAGTGTATAACTCAGAAGCTAAAATTATTTATATAAATCAAGAAGTGGCAAGGCTCACAGAATCCGAGGATATAGATGTAAGAGGTATGGACCTGCTAAGCTTCTATAATTCCTTAAAGGTAAGAGACCTCTATTCCAATGAGTCACCAGAATATGAAATGCAAAAGTTACTGACGACAGGGATAAATAGATATACTCATGTAAAAGCATTTCATAAAATCACTACAAATTCTGGGATCACGCGAATATTAGAAACGATGCTAATCCCAATGAAAGTTAGCGATAATAAGTATAATTTTGCGATGATCGTTAATGATACATCAAGAGTGTATGATGTAGCCCCTACTTCAAATGAGGTAAGTAAGTTTTATAAGATTTTATCTTTCTCTCCAATTGCCATAGTTTTAATAGATTACGATACTATGACTGTCTTCGATTGTAACGAATCATATTCAAAAATGACGGGATTTGACCGCGACGAAGTTGTCGGGCAGAAAATAGAGACAATGAGTTTCTGGGTAAATGATAGTGAAAAATATTATTTCCTTGAATCCCTTTCCAAGGGAGAAGAAATTGTCAATCTCAAAAATATCATTCAAGGAAAAGGATATAAAGAAATAATATGCGAGCTTTCTTCAAGCGTTAATAAAATTGATGATAGACGCATTATCATACTATATTTAGTTGATATTACCAGTAAGGTAGAGGAAGAAGTCCGCAAAGTAGAGCTCCTCAATAGCTTTGAAGATATTATTTTCGAAAGAAACATTGAGCTAGACACAATAAACAAAGATCTATTAGATCAAATTTCAACTCGTGAGCAATCGGAGATAAGACTCGAAGAATCTACGAGAAAATACAGTTCATTAGTGAACCAGTTGCCCGTAGGTGTTTATAAAATGGATCCCAATGGGAATTACTTAGAGTGCAACCCAGCATTCCTCTCAATATCTGGATTTAGTAGTATCGAAGATATATGGGAAAATCTAAAGACGAAAATAATATTTAATTCCCTACAAATTAACCAGTTAGATATCAGCAAGGCAGATACAGTTAATCTCGAACCAGCCGAGCTCGCAATAAAAAAGAAAGATTCCACTGATATTTGGGTTCAGAATTTTGCGCGAATTTCTACTAATGGCAAAGAAATAGTTTCTATCGACGGAGTAATAATTGATATTACTCAAAACAAGATTGCCGAGAATGCCCTCATGCAAAGTGAACTCAAATATAGAGCATTGTTTGAGAATATGAATGATATATATTTATCATTTGATTTAGAAGGTATAGTTACAAATATTTCGCCTTCCTTTGGTAGGATGACTGGGCTTAATGCTGAAAACATGCTTAACAAGCACTTTACCATACTTCTTAATAATGATATTATAAATAAAGAATTAATTACCTCTTTCTATTCTGTTACTACAAGTAAATTCTTTGTCATTGCATTTAAGAATTTTTTAACTTCTTCGCCTCTGTATCACTCAATTAATTTACAGGCAACGTATAATCAATTTAGAGAAATTACAGGATATGAAGGAATTGCTCGTGACGTTACCAAAGAATTAGAACATTTCAATACGATTAACACACTATTCGATATTTCTGCGGCTATTAATGAAACGGAAACTCTCGATGAGCTATATGCAAAAATTCATAATTCAATTGGAAAAGTGATTTTTGCAAATAACTTTTTTATTGCTCTGGTAGACAAAACAATGAATCATCTAACTTTCCCATATTTCAAAGATGAATTAGACAATAAGTATAATGATACAATTGCTGTTACAAATGAAAATTCCCTTGTTGCAAAAGTAATTAGAGAAAAAAAGCCTTTCCTATTTAGGTGCGATCATAATGTAAAGGATTCTAAAACGCAATATATTGGGTCTATGTCTCTTTCTTGGCTCGGTGTCCCCTTAAAACTAAAAGGCGAAGTAATCGGTGCCTTGGTCGTTCAAAGCTATACAAATATTGATCAATATGATGATTCGCATATTAAATTTTTGCAATCAGTTTCTGACCAGATCGCGGTAGCTATTGATAGGAAAAACTCACAGATAGATTTAGATTCGCAATATAGCTTGATGAGCAATCTGATAGATAACATACCTAATCCTATATATTTTATGGGAGTCCATGATAACAAATTCAAATTAGTAAACGATGCCTTCACAAAGTTATTCAATAAGACCAAATATGAAATAATAGATCGCAGTAGTCATGATTTATTCAAAGATGATGTCTTGGAACGCCACCAACATTACAAAAAGGAAATTAATCTGACTAAGCAAAATCAAAGATTTGAGGAAACCCTAATCGTAAATGGAGAAGAAAGATACTTCCTGACTATGATGAATTGTGTATTTGATGCTGAAAATGAATTAGATGGAATTATCGGTATATTTATGGATATTACCGAGCAAAAGAAAGCTAATATCGCTACTGAAGAATCATTGAAAAAGGAAAAAGAAGTAAATAACATAAAGACGCAGTTTGTCTCCATGGTAAGCCACGAATTTAAAACTCCTCTTCAATCAATACTGCTCTCCGTTGATTTACTACAAGAATATTCTGACAAGTTAACATCTGAAGACAAAATAAAACAATATAACAGGATTAGAGATACTATATCATCTCTAAATGTCCTTCTGAACGACGTATTGTTAATTAATAGATCTGAACGAGGACAAACACAGTTCACTCCAGAGAAGATGGACTTATCAGAATATATTAGCAAATTAGTAAACGATTTGAAATTCGTAAATTACAACAACGTAAACGTTATATTAAATATGAATTGCGATAGTCAAACTGTCAATGCCGACGAAAGACTATTACAGCTAATTTTGACCAACCTAATTAATAATGCGATCAAATACTCTTGCGTAGATGGAGAAGTCCGAATAACAGCAGAGATTTACCCTGAATACGCCAATTTCGAAATTGCAGATAATGGAATAGGCATTCCAGAGAAAGATCAAGAAAGATTATTCACTCCATTCCATAGAAGCTCAAATGTTGGGAAAATCGCCGGAACTGGATTGGGGCTATCTATCGTAAAAGATTCTGTAGTAAAGCACGGCGGGACAATCACTTGCATAAGCAAGGAAAACGAAGGCACTACATTCAAAGTGCGGATCCCATTTGAAAATTAGAAGTATTAGTATTCCGAATAACTATATCTAATTATACTTGGGCAAGAGTGGCAGAAAAAACAACCGTCGCTCCTGCTTGGCGTACTGCCAAAGCCAGGGAATTAAGAGTCGAGCCAGTAGTAAATACATCATCAACAAGCAAAATCCTTTTGCCTTTTATCGAAGTATTGTCTTTGACCTCGAAAGCTCCGATTATATTCTTAGTACGATTAACATTGTTCATCGTGGTTTGCGATTCTGTGTAAACTCGCCTACGCACGGCTTTTGTATTACATTCTATCCCCAAAACTTCTGAGATCCCCATCGCAATATAATCAGATTGATTATATCCGCGCTCCCTTTTCTTGGCGTGATGCAAAGGCACAGGAATAATAACATCAAAGGTGGGGAAATTATGATTGAGCTCAGGAGAATCATGACTATCTCCAGAAAAATTATGAAGTTGCATATATTTAGCAAGCTCTCTGCCGAGCTGCTTGCCAATGTCTCTATAATTCTGATATTTCATCGCATAAATTAAGTCCATATATTTACTATCTCTGGAAATATCAAATAGAGAAATTGATTTAGAAATAGAAAGATCTTGTGGGGGGATTTTGCCAATCAGGCGAGTAGTTGTGTCGTGCGTTACGTCTGCAAATGGCATAGAATTATAGCAATTAGAGCATAGGAAATCAAACTTGTAGTTATCTGATTTAATGGCAGAATTGCAGACCAAGCAAGTTTTGGGGGCTAAGAAATCAATAAATGAAGAACTTGCAGATTTGATGACACCGAAAAGATTCATTGCCCGCCACCATCACTTAATTGATCCTATCAATGCCAATTTTAGTGCTACTAAAAAAGAAAAGGTAAGTGCTTAAAATCAAATATGCGAAATTCTCGATGATTTTTTGCCAGCCGACCTTTAAATCATGTGAAGCAGAGCAACCACAGCTAATATCTAAGCCCATTGCCATAGCTATTCCGACGGCTACGATAAAACCAAGCATTAGCATTCCGCTCAAGAAGGCTGATGACTTAATGCG
>CAZGXC010000059.1:0-6399 GCA_964529535.1 uncultured Hyphomicrobiales bacterium
AACGAACTTGGATTGCGAAAACAATCAACTAACTTCGCTTCCTGCCGGTATGGTGAATTTAAAGAAGTTATTTTGCTCTTCAAACCAATTAAGTTCCTTGCCCGCTGGCATGGTGAATTTAACGTATTTGGAGTGCTATAACAATCAACTAACTTTGCTTCCTGCTTCTCTGCTTAATCTTTATCGATTATATTGCGATGAAATTGTGATTGATAGTAATAATATGCCTTTTGTTGTTGGAATTACTAACGATGGCGATATAATAAAGTTTCCTATTGCAAGAGGATTCTGTTCATGCGATAATAACAACTTAGTTGCTCTTGAAATTGCAAATCCTGAACTTATAATTGGCTTGGATTGCTTCAATAATCAACTAAGCTCTCTTCCTGAGGGTATGGTGAATTTAAGAAGTTTGGACTGCGACAATAATCAATTAACATCTCTTCCCGAGGGTATGGTAAATTTAACGAACTTGGATTGCGACAATAATCAATTAACTTCGCTTCCCGATGATATGATTAATCTATGTTACTTGAGATGCGACGATAATCCTGATTTAGTAGTTCCAGAATATTTACAGGATGTCAGAAACGATGAAGATTATGGGGTATAGAATAACAATTTAGACATAATCGCCACTAAATTGAAAAATGGCTCTTTCTGATTAATATTTTTTTTGTTTTATAATTTTTTTGTATTTTTGTGGTGTATTTGTTAGGTGAAACTTTATTGAGGCAACAAATACTGATTTGTAAATACAAAAACAAATTTACCAAATTAAACATTGAAATTATAGGAATTATGGTTTTGAAGAAAAGTGTTTTTATTGTTCTCTTTTTCTTGTCTTTGTTTGAGGTTTTTTCTCAAACAAGCTCATTTATTCAAGGGTTTGCTAAATATTCCGGTTATAATCGCCCATTTTGGGCAGACAAGCATTCAACCCTTGTTACAGGTGAAGTTGCTTTAGCGTTAAATGCCGCAGAATATGATTGGGCGAAAACCGATAAGAAAATCAGACCATTTATATTTGCAAATTTAGGAGCAGATTTACCAATTTGGGCAGGTAATTTTATGGACAACAAATATGGTTTTTCTGTTACGCTACCATTTTTTATTGATGTTTGGCTTGATATGTTTGAAAGAACAACAGCTCCTGTAATAAATACAGCATATCGCTTCGGTTTACCTGAGTTTGTTTTTATTCATAGATTAGATAACCCAGAGAACAGTTTTGTCAAAAATTATTCGATAAAACTATCTTTATTAAAGCATGAATGTACGCATATTGGGGATGAACTTGCTATTATGCGTAAAAATGAAGGTTTGCCACTAACACGGGTAAATGTTTCATCAAATTATGTTGAAAGTGTTTTTACTCTTAATGATCCTGAAAATACGGTTAATTCTAATCATGGATTTAAATTTGGTATTATGGTGCTTCATAATTTTAAAGATGGCTGGTATAGCATTCTACCAGAAGAAGGCGATACCTCTGTTGTTGTTCCATCAAAATTTCCTATAGAAGCATTTTTGCAATATCAATATCAGTCAAGAGTTTATGCAAATAATTTTCAAATAATAGGCTCTATTGAATGGCGCAACAGAGCAAAATATGGATATCCGCTTTATTACATTAATAAAAATGAAGAATGGACTGCTTTTCCAATTCCAGAATATAGATCTAATAGTTTGAATTTTGCTACTGGCGTGCGATATTGTGCTCCATCTTCACAAGATGCGTATTTTTCCAAGATTGGCTTAGCTATAAGAGGCTATATAGGTATAAACCCTTACGGACAATTTCGTTCTATCCCACTTTATTCACAGCTTGGTTTAGTATTGATTTTTGAATAAAAGATATTTTCTTATTGGTAATATCTGATACCATAATGGGGAATATGTTAATAATCGTGTCTATGCTTTTGTATTTCTTCGGAAAGTCCCCAGCTACCCAAATACGCCTCATTCGAGAGAGACTTTATCGCCAGAATTTAAACCGGATAATACTTCGATCTTATCCCCGATAATGTTGCCGAGCTTTACTATTCTTTTCTGAGTGCTGGCGTCATTCAGCAGTATCATTACATAAGTATCGTTTTCGATTTTGATTGCATTTTTGGGGATTAGAATACGTTTATTCTTTGTTTTAGTATCTATTGTTATCTCGATTGAATCTTTAATGTTGATTTTTTTGGCAATATTGGGGAAGTTAATATCGGCTTCAAATGATTGATCATTATTCATTGATTTGATAATTTTCTGAATTTTCCCTTTAATAATGGAATTATCATTTAATAGAATCTCTGGGATTGTTTGTTTAGTGATTAGCTGTCTATCGTAATCATTGATTAGTATTTTTGCTTTTACTGTGTCTATTTTTGCAATTTGTATCAATGCCTGACCGATTTGCACTTTGTCATTATTGCGAACTAATACTTTTTTGACAATACAATCGAAAGGTGCTTCAATGTTGATTTTCTTCTGAATTGCATCGTATTTCCGTTTGCTTAGCAAATATTGTGTCTGGATATTTTCTAATACTTGCTTGCTAATATCTTCATCATTGAATTGCTTTTTAGCGAGTTCGTAATTTTTGCTTGCCGCTTCAAATTCGCTGATAATACTTTTATATTCTGCTGATTTCGCTATGGAATATTCCAGAATAATACTACCTTTCCTTAAAGTATCCCATTGCTTTGCTTTAATGTTGCTAATTTTATCATTAGTAAGCGAGGATAATTCGAGTTCTTCGCTTCCTGTGGGCAAGGCTTTGTATTTCAGGATTAAGTTAGAATCCGGAGACTGAACTAAAAAATATGCGGAGCTTGGCTTAGTATTTTCTGAATGGATATTCTTGTCAATATTTACATCTGGATTGTGATTATCCTTGCCACAAGATATGGCGAGAATTGCTGATAAGAACAAACAAAATACTATTCGCTTCATAATTATTTACAATCTGGTAACTATTATAATCTGGTGATTTTGCTGATTTCTACTTTTAATGTGATTAATTTCGAAGTGTTAGGCTTGGCTTGTTCCTTCTTGCCTTTGCTTGGTTTTTTGGTTGTAGCAGAAGCAACGGCGTGAATTACTTCCATATTATAAGAGAAATCTTTAATTTTAAGCGAGGTTAAAATATCTCTAAGATTGCTTGCCCGCTTCTCGAGGAAGGTATTTAGCGGTGATTGTATATTTACTTTTTTGCTCTTTTTCTGTGGAGCAAAGTAAGTGTCCTCAGCACTGACATATATGTTGATTTTAATATTCGGATTTGCAACCAAGAAGTATTTCAATTTTAACAACTGATGCAGAGCATTTGAATTGACGACAAGTGAATTTGGGGCGAAAGCGTCTATCGCAAAAATTTCAGTTCCAACAGAATAATTAACCAATTCAAAGTTTTGTTTGATTTCTTGATATTCCTTTTTCTTTGGAATTTCTATCTGGAAATCATTATTTATAAGAGAATATCCCTCTACGGTAGCTACATACTTGTTGCCTGATTTCAATATTGCTTGATATTGTCCATTAATCTCGCTTTTCGCTTTGATTGAGTTGCCTTCTTCATCAATAAAGATAATACTCGTTTGCAGGGGTTCTCTACTTCCTGATTTATAGAGGATTCCAGAGAACAGCACTACATATTCGCTTTGTGCAAATAAATTGGCAAATAATGGAAGTATCAAGGATACTATAATTGAAACTAATGATATTTTACTAAATTTCATACTCACAAGAATAATAATATTAAAATAAGTATGCAATTTAGCATTTTTTTCCTTAATTTTGATGTTCTTTTTGTGTAATTTTTTAGAAATAATGAAAATATCCTATTTATCAACATTTTACCCGTTCCGCGGAGGAATTGCTCAATTTAATGCTCTTCTGCATAATGAATTAGCTAAGTATAATGAAATTCAGGCATTTACATTTACTCGGCAATATCCGCAATTCTTGTTTCCGGGGAAAAGTCAAATGGTGCAGCCAAATGATGATACTGAAGTGATAAACTCGCGGCAATGCCTTGATACTATCAATCCAATTTCATACTATAAGACTGGGCAAATTATCAGAGATTTTAAAGCAGACCTGAACATTATGAAGTTTTGGATGCCATTCTTTGCTCCATCATTGGGAAAGGTTGCAAGGATATTAAGGAAAACTGGGACAAAAAATATCGCAATATTGGATAATGTTATCCCTCACGAGCCTCGCCCAGGGGATATTGCATTAACAAAATATTTTCTTAATTCTTGTGATGCTTTCGTAGTAATGAGCCAAACAGTAAAGAATGATTTGCTCAAATTGAAGCCCGATGCACAATATTCGTATTTAGAACATCCGATATACGATCAATTTCATCAGAAGATGAATAGGGAAGATGCTCTCGCTAAATTGAAATTAAACAAAAATAAAAAATACATTTTATTCTTTGGTTTTATTAGAAAATACAAAGGTTTAGATCTACTTTTGCAAGCTATGCAATTTTTGCCCGAGGATATCGAGCTAATTGTTGCTGGAGAAGTTTATGGAGATTTTATTGAATATCAAAATGTAATTGATGACTTGAATCTTAGCCATAGAGTGCATTTATTTACAAATTATATCGCAGATAGCGAAGTCTCTATTTATTTTTCTTCTGCTGATGTATGCATCCTTCCATATCGATCAGCTACCCAAAGCGGTATTACCGGTATTGCTTATAATTATGATATGCCTTTAATTGCAAGCGATACAGGTAGCTTGAAGGAAGTAATCGAACCCTATAATAGTGGAATTATCATTAAGAAAGCAGAGCCAAAGCTAATTGCTGATGCCATTAATGAGTTTTATCGAAATGATATAAATTCTTATAAAGTAGGAATAGCCGATTATAAAGCTATTGCTAATTGGAAGTATTTTGCCGAAGGCATTTCTAAGCTATATAATCAAATATAATGTTCGGATTTTATAATTAATAAGAAGATTGAAATATGACAGTTGTTTTTTCAAAAAAATGTGAAGTTGCTATTCAAGCAGTGCTTTTCTTGTCTGCTCAAGATATTGGAGTATTATTTAATGCTAAGGATATAGCAGAAAGAATGAAATTACCTAAAGAATTTGTTTCTAAAATTTTGCAAACTCTTACGAGCAATGGTATTATTGGTTCGAGGAAAGGGAAAAATGGAAGATTTTACCTTCATAAACATCCCGAAAAAGTATTTCTAGTCGATATTGTAGAGGCAATAGATGGCTTAGATGTCTTTCATCGTTGTATTTTGGGTTTCGAGGGTTGTACCAGTTCTCAGCCATGCCCTGTCCATGATGAATGGGGCAAATTAAGAGAATTAACATTGGAAATGCTAAAAAATCATAGCCTTGCTGAAATTAAGGACAAAACAATCAGTAAAATTGAGAGCTTATAGAAAATAATTATTTCTATAAGCCCAAATCTTTTGCTTCATCCCAAAAAACATCCATTTCTTGAAGAGTCATATCCTGCAAGTTGCGATTGTTTTCTTTGGCTTTCCTTTCTATATATTGGAATCTTCGCGTAAATTTCTCGTTAGTTTTCATTAAGCTGTCTTCTGCTACAATTCCTTTGTATCTTGCTAAGTTTACGAGTGCGAAAATTAGATCTCCGAACTCTTCTTCGCTTGCTTTTTGGTCGCCTTTTTCTACTTCTACCTTAAATTCATCAAATTCTTCATACACTTTAGCCCAGACATCCTCGACATTATCCCAATCAAAACCCATTCTGGAGGCTTTATGTTGGATTCGTTCTGCTCTTAGAAGTGATGGCATTGATTGTGGCACTCCGTCCAGCACGGAATTTTGCCCTTCCTTCATTTTGATTTGCTCCCAATTTTTAGTTACTTCATCACCATTTTCGGCAGTGATTTCTCCAAAAACATGTGGATGGCGAGTTACCATTTTGTGGGCATTTCCATTGATTACATCAATCAGATTAAATGCCTCGCGTTCCTCTGAAATAATACTATGCATAACGATATGCAGAAGCACGTCGCCTAATTCCTTCATAAAATCTTTATCATTTTTCTTGTGAATTGATTCTATTAGTTCATAGCTTTCTTCAATTAAGAGTGGGGCGATTGATTCATTGCTTTGTTCTCTATCCCAAGGGCATTCCTTCCTGAGGATTTGCACGATTTTGTAATATCTTTCAAATACATCTTTTAGCGAGTTGGGGTTTTCTGCTGTTGGAACTTCTATTTTTGCCATGATTTTATCTTTATTATGTTTTCTAAATCTTGTAAATACTAATTTTCTGATTTGTAAAAATACCCATTTATAAAGGCTTTTAGTGTGGTTTTATAGTCATTTATTGATTTGCTTCGCATTAGCCATTTTATTAGGTAGGCGAATGGTCGCAAAATACGGACTGGTAAATTGCCG
>CAZGXC010000059.1:6409-13787 GCA_964529535.1 uncultured Hyphomicrobiales bacterium
TCCCATTTGTATTTCTAATAATATATTGATTTTTCCAAGTGAAATCATAGCTATCGTTGTAAGTCAATTTGCGTTGCATTGTAGCATTTGGGTATAAGTAAATTTCTGCTCCTGCTTTTCTTGCTCTGATAAAGTATTCAGAATCATCTCCATAAATGAAGAATTTCTTTTCGGGGAAGCCGATTTTCTCTACTATACTTCTATGAATAATTGGTCCTTCAAAGGTGATTCCTTCTGCAAAGACTCTCTTATTAGCTAACATTTCATTAGTTACGATAGACATCCAAATGCTCTTAAATGGATTATTTAAATTGAACTTAAGGCAATCATTTAAGAAAGCTTGTCCATTTGGTAAAAATCGCAAAGGAGTGCGAATTACATTATGATTAGACACCTGATTGTTATTTCTATTATCATCGTAATCTTTTAACAATTCTTCTAAGCAAGTCGTCGAGGGGATAACGTCGTCGTCCATCGTCCAAATCCAATCATGTCCAGCATCAAATGCAGCCTTGAAACCAGTATACTGCCCACCAGAGCTGCCAACGTTTGGTTGAGTTATTACAGTTAATCCGTCTTGAGCTGCAAGCCATTCGGTAGTTCCGTCTGTTCCGGAGTTGTGAATAACGAAAATCTCGTCAATTGGACGAGTTTGCTCTTTTAAAGATTGGATTACTTCTTTCAGGAAGTCTAACCTGTTGAAAGTAATTACGATTGCAGCTATTTTATAATTCATGTTTAATTTTGAATACTTCTTTGTTTTGGGAATGGAGAATATATTTCTCGAAAATACTATGCGCCTCAATTTGCGATGGGACAAGGAATTGCTCATTATACTCATTGCTTGAAAGCCAAGAGTAGGCTTGGTGTTCGCCTGAGATAATTACTGGATCGCTTTCATCAATAACAGCTCCGAAGACCGGGGCTAATCCTATCGCATTTTTAGCAGGCATGAAATACTTGCAAATATATGGGACGGTATAGACATCGTATTTCATTAGATTAATAGATATTTCTTCATAGACTTCTCTATAAAGGCATTCAACTGCGGTTTCTCCTTCATCAATTGTGCCGGTAATAACTTGCCAAATATTAGGATATACTTCCAAATCCGCAGCGCGTTGAAGCAATAAGAATTTGTAATCATTGCTTTCGCTACAGAATTTAGCTATATGGCATTGAATTGTGTTCGCAGTAAAGTTAATCATTGATATACTTCCTAATATTGATACACTTCCTAATAAAGTTTAGAAGATGTTTTTCGTCATTTTCCCAATTATATTTATTCTTGAAAGCTGCAATTCCATTATCACACATTTTTTTTGAATAGCTTTCAATCATTAGCTTGATTGAATCTTTGCATTTTTCAGGAGTTGAGCAATCAGCATAAACCCCACATTTCGACTCGTCAATAATACGCCTCATTGGTGGAACATCTGTGCAAATTACTGGCTTGCCCATTGCCATATAATCAAACATTTTATTGGAAATAGTAGTGCTAATAAAGTAATTATTAATGTAAGGTAAAATCCCTATATCTCCTGCATTAATAAACTTACAAAGATTGCTGTGGTCATAGTTACCATAAAAAACTACCTTATCTTTATTCGCTAATTTCGCAGTTTCTTGTTTAAGAATTTCTAATTCGGTTCCGCTTCCGAATATATGCAATTCCAATTCATTATTTATCTCTTTGGAATATAAATCAAATCCTTTGATGAAGTTTTCTAAATTCCTCTCTTTGGATACATAGCCCATATAATTCAAGACCTTCGGTGTATCTCGGAAGATAGGTTTCTCATCAAACCATTCGCTTAAAGGAGTATTATGAACAACTTGAAGATCAGTTGTGGGATAACTAAATCTTTTAATTACTCTATCGCTATTCTCTTGGCATACAGTTATAATGCCATTCGAATGCTTTATAGCGTGTTTCTCAAGAATATCAATTAACTTAATTTTATGATAAATGATTTTCTTTAAGGTAGAATTATTATAATTCCGAAATTCCTTGATAGCAGCGGGATAATTCTCTGCCATATCCATAATTATTGGAATACCCAGTTTTCGCGCAATTGGAGCAGTTTCAGTCATCAGGAAAAACTCTCGATTAATGATTAAATCGGGTTTTATTTCATTTATCTTTTGTTTTAGAAATGATTTCCAAAGTGGATTAAATGGAATAGGATAATAATATCGCAAATCTTTATTAAATCCATTTCTAATGATTTTTACTCCATTAATCGTTTCTTCTTCGCGAGCTTCCTTGTCCCAACGGCATAATACAGTTACGTCGTATCCATTATTAGCCGAGGATTCGCATATTTTCTGAATGCGAATCTCGAATGGATACGGACCCTTCCATATATATACTATTTTTTTCATTGAGCTGTTTTGGCTTTCCTTTTTTCTCTTATTAGCTCAATTATTGCTGGCAATAGTGAAATGAATATGATTGTCATTATCGCAACGCTAAAGTTGTTCTTTATAAACGGAATCGTGCCGAAGAAATATCCAGCGTATGTTAGACCAGCAGTCCATATTAATCCGCCAACTATATTATATGTAATGAACTTGCCGTAATGCATTTTGCCAATTCCTGCTACAAATGGAGCGAATGTGCGGACAATAGGCACGAATCGCGCAATGATAATGGTCTTTGCGCCATATTTTTCATAAAATTTGCTTGCTTTCTCTAAGTATTCTTTTTTAAGGAACTTATAATGCCCCGTGAATACCTTTGGACCAAGAAACTTACCAATTGAGTAATTAACCGTATCTCCAAGAATTGCAGCAATCAGAAGAATAAAAAACAATAAATGCACATCTAAAGCTCCGAGGGCAGCGAATGTCCCAGCGGCAAAGAGCAATGAATCCCCAGGCAAAAAAGGAGTAACTACTAATCCAGTTTCGCAGAAGATTACGAGAAATAAAATAATATAAGTCATTGTTCCATATTGACTTATAATAGCACCGAGATATTTATCAAGATGGATGAAAATATCAATCAAAGAGCTTAAGCTGAAATCCATTTTATACCTTTATTTTTTTTCTAAAAATTGATTTAATTAAAATATCTATGTCTAATGATAATGAATAATGAAGCAAGTAATGTTCATTAAGTTTATCAATTAATGTTTGGTTAAGCAAGTCGGGATTCATTATATGTGCTAAGCCGCAAATCCCTGTTTTATAATTGGGATAAGAAGAAGATTTATATATTCCGATTAGCGTTCTTTCCCCAGTAAATAATTTCGATAATTGGCTAAATACATCTTTCTTGCCATAAAGATAAACAAGAATTGTAATAGGCAAGAATACAGTAAAAGCACTAAAAGAAAGGAGAATATCGGCAATCCTTTTGTAGAATTTTACCCTAAATCTATTGTGATTATAGCTTATACTATAATTATCCTGAGCAGTGATTTCGTCAATAATTCGAGATGTAATTAAGTCGTCATACTCTTTTGCTAAATGAAATCGAACATTTGAATGCTGATATTTAGCAATATTATTGAGAAAGTCATTATTAGAAAGCAAATTGTTATTAAAAATAACTTCGCTTACTTTGTATTCTTTAATAATTTTCTCTAAATACTCTATATTTCCGATGGTCTTGAGTCTGCTATTATTTACTTCATTTGGAGAAATTGATATATATCCGAGTAAATTAGCGTTTTTATTACCAGCGATATTCGTTTTTTCGATGATTTTATCAAATTCTTCAGAATATCCGACCAAGACAATGTTTTTATCCGCATCGCTACCCTTTATGCGCTTATAGAAATTATAAGCTATGCGTGCGGCTGAACTCGCTATGATACCAAAGGCAATAGTCATCAGTAGCACGCCTCTACTAAAAGCATATTCTTTGAAATAATATGTTAGGGAAGAGAGGATAAAGAATGAAATTAAATACGCGGAAAATGTGCGTTTGATAGATTTACTATTCTCGAAATATTCCCCAAATGAAATCATCGAAATGAATACAACACCCGTAAGAACAAAAAAGACTTTCGGATAGGCGTAATCAGGGAAATTAAAAGGATTATCGAAGCGTAAATACGTCGAGAGAAGTAAAAATAGATTTACTGTGAGCAAATCAAAAAGAATAAAAACAATGTCGGACTTGAATTTCAGCAATATTGAGATAAACTGTCGAAGGTATATTCCAATTTTAAGGAAAAACAGGAAGAAAGAAGAGTTTGTGGAGTTCTTTCTCGCAAATATTTCCATTGCTTCATAAAAGTGCTTTATATCATTGATAGAGCTTCGGCGAGTGCTTTCTCCCTTGTAATGAATGATTGAAGTAGTATGGACGTAAGCTGTTTTATATCCCATTTTATTTGCTCTGAAGCATAAATCAATATCTTCGCCATACATGAAGAAGTCTTCGAGGAATCCATTAAGCTCTTGGATTACATTGGCTCTTGCAAACATAAATGCACCGATTATCGCATCAATATAGTAAGTTTCGTCTTCGCTTCTGAAAGTCTGATTATATTGGGCAAAGAGGCGTGATTTTGGGAAGATGGATTGCAATCCGAATAGTTTACAAAATGCTGCCCAAGGCGTTGGAAAGCCTCTGCGGCAAGGCAATTGAAAAGATCCATCAGCATTTAAGACTTTGCAGCCAGAGATGCCAACTTCTTGATGTTGCTCCATATATTCATACATTACATCAAGAGTGTTTTCTTGAATAATAGTATCAGGATTGAGGATTAGTATGTATTTTCCTTTGGCTTGCTTGAAGGCTAAGTTGTTCGCTCTACCAAATCCAATATTTTCTGGTAAAGTAATGAAATTAACTTCGGGGAAGATGGGTTGCAGGTATTCAATGGAGTTATCGCTTGAATTGTTATCCACTACAATTGTTTCTACATTGAAATTATCAACAGCTTTTCGTATAGACATAAGGCATTGATATAGGAAATCCTTAACATTATAATTAACGATTACAATAGAAATGTCTATACTGTTTTCCAAGGTATTATTTCAATCTATTAGTTGTAAAAACAAAGGCGGGCTAAATCTGTTAGAATATATAGACTTAACCCGCGTGAATTAAAGTGCTAATTTATCCGAATAACGTTATCAGAATGATATTATCCGAATAATTTTATCCGAAAATATTAATGATACCTTCGCCACCATCCACTTGGATAGATTGACCAGTTATCCAATAAGTATCTTCGCTCATCAAAGTAGCGAGAGCTTTAGCAATATCCTCAACGTGAGTATTTTCATTGAATGGATTTAAGTGTTTTGCTGTATCAAGCATTGGAGCTATTCCTGGAATTTTTCTTGCAGCAGGAGTATCAGTAACGCCAGCCAAAAGAGCATTTACAGTAACTCCGAATGGAGCTAATTCTACTGCTAATTGGCGAACATAAGATTCGAGAGCAGCTTTGGCAGCAGAAACTGCGCCATAGTGCTTCCATACGCGAGTAGAGCCAATAGAAGTCATAGCATAAATACGAGAGTTTTTCTTTAGTAAGTCTGCTAAGAATAGGTCTTGAGTCCAATAAACTAAGCTATTAGCCATAACGTCGATAGTCATCTCGATTTGCTTACGAGTGATCATAGTTTGTGGCTCTTCTTTGTTGATGAAGTAAGTCATCGAACCGAAAGCTAATGAGTGCATTACCACTTTCAAACCAACATTTTTGGCAGAAAGTTCTTCTTTTATAGTGTTAATTACGTCTTTGCGTTTGTTATCATCAGCAGCATTAGTGTTGAAGAATTTTACTTCAACGCCCATCTGCTCAAGAGAAGCTTTAAGTTCTTCTGCTCTTACTTTTCCAGCGCCCATATCCATGTGGACACCATAAATATTAATGCCACGAGAAGCTAATTCACGTGCTACTGCTTCACCGAAGCCACTTGATACGCCTAATATTAGCGCATATTCATTAGTTTTTGCCATCAGTTTCTTTCCTGATTAATTTATATAAATTTCTTTAATTCTAATAAAAAAAACACAAAATTACAAAATATAGTGAAAATAAACAAATATAAAAGGTTTATGAGAAAATTATGCTTCAGTATAATCATAAATTTAGAAATTATTAGTAATTTTACATTTTTTTTTATGGTGTAAGTATGCTTCCAAATAAAAGTAAATTTGATTATTATGATTTAAATAAAGTGTTTTCGGCAGATGAATTGGTCAATATCAAACCTGATTTCATCTCCAATGGAGTCAGTGTAGATACGAGAGATATTGAGAAAAATAATATCTTTGTTGCGCTAAAAGGCGAGAAGCAAGATGGGCATACGCGTGTGCCTGAAGCATTTGAAAAGGGTGCTATTGCTGCGATTGTTTCCCGAAATTGGTATGAAGAGAATAAAGAATTAGTAGCTAATAATTCTTTGATAGTTGTGGAAGATACTCAATCTGCATTGGGTGAATTAGCCTCATTTCATCGCGAGCGTTTTGACTTCCCAATAATAGCTATTGGCGGAGCAAATGGAAAGACCAGCACAAAGGAAATGACCGGATATCTGCTATCCAAAAAATATAAAGTCCTAAAAACATTCGAAAATTTTAACAACCAATTAGGATTACCATTAATGCTTTTGCAGTTAGATGATTCTTACCAAATGGCTGTATTGGAAATAGGCACAAGCGAGCCAGGCGAAATACAAATCCTATCCAAATTATTAAAACCAACTTCTGGATTAATTACAAATATTGGCAAAGAGCATTTGGAGAATTTAATCGACCTCGATGGGGTGGAGATGGAGGAAACAGCTCTTTTCGCTCATCTTCTAAAGCGTGATGGAAATGCTTTTATTAACTGCGACGACGAAAGATTAAAACAATACACAAGATTGCTCGAAGAATCATTCACATACGGAAGCGATGACGAATGTGAATTATCATACGATTTAAAATTAGATAGTGATCTAACGCCTCGATTGCTACTTAAATATAAAGGCGAGGAATGCCAAACAATCCTCAAAGTAAAAGGATATACAAATGCTAATAATGCGGTCGCAGCTACGGCAATTGCCCTAAATCATGGATTAACTTTGCAGGAAATTGCCGAATATTTATCTATATACGAGAATGATGGCAGTTTTTCGCATAGTTATGGTCGGATGGCAGTAGAAGATAGAGGGGATTATATTCTGATTAATGATTGCTATAACGCAAATCCTGATTCTATGCTTGCAGCTTTTGCAAATGTTCAGCTAATCGACAAAGCTAATAGTATAAAAATAGCTGTTTTAGGGGATATGAAAGAATTAGGCGAGGCTGCGGAAGCCGAACATATAGAGATTTTGCAGCAAGCTACCAAGATATTTGATGCTATTCTAACAATCGGTAATGATTTTTTAAAAGCAAAGAACTCAATAATATCAGAAAAAATTC
>CAZGXC010000060.1:0-620 GCA_964529535.1 uncultured Hyphomicrobiales bacterium
CTTTGCAATCAAAAAGAATACATTGAATTGAACAAGCAATCCATTCGTGAAAATCCAGACATCAAGCCAGAGCAATATTTTGAATTTGACCTGAAAATTGAGCAAAGAGCAGAAAAAAAAGCTAATTGGGCGATTAAGGAAATTATAGCACTCGAGAAAATGGATAAAGTCAGCACTACTCCTGTCCAAAATATTAATGGGTCTTGGGCGGGGGCATTCGGATGCTCGCAATTCCTGCCATCAAGCTATATCAGCTGGGGAGTCGATGGAAACGGAGACGGAAGGGTGAATCTATTTGAAATGGACGATGCTATTTTCTCCGTAGCGAATTATCTGAAAGCTAATGGTTGGGGGAATGATTATTCCCAACAAAAGGCTGCTGTCTTCCATTATAATAACAGCAATGATTATGTTAATGCTGTGCTGACTTTAGCGAGCCTCGCAAAAGTTGGATAATAAACACCAATTCAAATAAAACAAAAAAAAGCACAATATTTTACTATTGTGCTTAGTGATTTATGTAAGTTGTTTTTGTTCTTATTATTTAGCTTTTAATTTTATTCCTTCGTCTAAAAGTTCATTTACCTTCCCGATGGAATCAGCCTCGGCATAGAATCGGA
>CAZGXC010000060.1:630-13658 GCA_964529535.1 uncultured Hyphomicrobiales bacterium
GGTTCTGTGCCAGACGCACGAATCAACAACCATCCACCCTCCACGAAGAATTTATATCCGTCGGTAGTATCGGTCTCGATTACTTCGTATTTTCCGATTTTTTTCGGAGATTTCTCGCAGGCAGCAAGGATTTGCGCCTTTTGCTCTTGGCTTACTTTTTTATCTCTTCTTAAATAGCGGTGGATACCAAATTCTTTATCTAATTCATCGCATAATTCTTTTAGAGATTTTTGGCGAACAGCCATCACTTCTAAAAGTAGGAAAGCATTGAATAAACCATCGCGCTCTGGCAAGTGCAGGCAAGTGCCGAATCCACCGGATTCTTCCCCACCGATTACGAGTTTGTCCTCTACCATTGCTTTTGCTATATATTTAAATCCTACTGGCGTTTTGATTAATCTTATTCCCTTTTTGGTGCAATATAAATCGACCATAGAAGTGAGGGAGACGGTTTTTGCTACGGCGCCTTTTCTTCTTCTGTGTTCGTGTAGATATTTCAAGATAATCATAAATACTTTATGGGAATCGACGAAAGTTCCTTCGTGGTCGACTACTCCCAATCTATCAGCATCTCCATCGGTAGCGATACCGATGTCGTATTTTCCTTTTCGGACTTTGGTCATCAATTCATTTAAGCATTCATAGATTGGTTCTGGATGGTCAATATCTCCGAAACTTGGATTAAATGTATCGTGAATTTCATCGACGTTATCAATAATGTATTTCATGGTATTGATACCAGCACCATACATAGGATCATAAATAATCTTGAAGTTTGCTTCTTTGATTGCCTCTACGTCAATTTTCTTTCTTAGATTTCTAATGTATGATTCTTTCGCATTAAAATATCTAATTTTCTTTTCTGCTACGTATTCTTCGAGAGTTTTTAGAACAAGTTTTGGTGGCTTAGCTTCAATTTTTCTAAGTTCTTTTTCTAATTTAGCAATTTGCTCTGGCAGTGCTGGACCGCCGAATCTTGCTTTTAATTTATATCCATTGTATTCTGGGGGGTTGTGGCTCGCGGTGATCACTACACCGTATTGAGCGCCCTTTTGCTTTGTGTGGAAGGATATTTGCGGAGTAGAAGCGAAATCATCTACTATATGCACCGTAATATCTTGCGAGGCAAGGATTTTAGCTACTTCTTCTGCAAATTTTTTCCCCATAAATCGCGTATCATAACCGATTACGATCGCAGGATTATCTGGTTCTTCAGATTTTAAATATTTAGCCGTCGCCATTGCAACCATTCGCAGATTATCAAAAGTATAATCCTCGGCAATAATGCCGCGCCAGCCATCTGTTCCAAAAACTATCATAGCAATGTCAAGTTATTTATTTAACAATTTTATTTCAAGTATTATTTATAACTAACATCTAATGATTTTATTGTAAATAAAATCAAAAAAATATGTTAATTATTTTTTAGGGCTTTAATTCTGTTCAAGAACATTAATTATCTCATTAGCGGCGGCTATTGCTTCGGTGTCGCTAATTTGAATGTGAAACACGGCTCGGAGAGTCCGCCTGCCTGCTCCGCCCAGAAGCACGCTCCTATCCTTGAGATTATTTAGCAAATCATCTTGCTTAAAATGTTCTGGATAATTAAAGTAGACGATATTAGTCTCAATTTTATTCAAATCAATTTCAATTAATTTTGATTTCGCTAAAATTTCTCCGAATTTTCTGGCATTGGCGTGGTCATTGCTCAGCAGCTTAAAATGCTCTTGGACGGCATAGATTCCACCTGCGGCGATTATTCCTGCTTGGCGCATTCCTCCGCCGAACATTTTCCTGAATTTCTTTGCTTTCTCGATGAAGTCTTTCTTCCCTACTAAAACTGAGCCAACTGGCGCGCCCAAGCCTTTGGATAGGCATAAGGAGACGGAATCGAATGGTTTGGAATAATCGTGAATGCTTATTCCTGTGGTGGCTGATGCGTTCCAAAGGCGCGCACCATCGCAATGGAAGTGTAGCCCGAACTCTTTGGCTAAGTCTCCGGCTTCATTAATGTAATTAAGTGGCAACACCCTACCTCCAAGCGAATTATGTGTATTTTCTAAGCATAGCATTCGAGTGGTTGGGAAGTGCAAATCAATCGGGCGGATCATCTCTTTTACTAAGTCCAAATCGAGCTGACCATCGGTGGAGGTAATCTGCCGAGTATTTACTCTGGATAAGTATGCTGGGGCGCCGCATTCATATTTTACTATATGCGCCTGTGCTTCGCAGATGATTTCGTCCCCGGAATTAGTCGCCGCAGCGATAGCAATTTGATTGCTCATCGTTCCAGATGGCACAAATAGAGCTGCTTCTTTTCCTGTTAATTCGCAAATCAGATCTTGCAATTCAATTACTGTGGGATCATCACCCCAAACATCATCGCCAACGGCGGCGGCAGCGATTACCTCTCTCATTTGTGGAGTTGGCTTGGTAACTGTATCGCTTCGCAAATCAATCATTGTCTTCATTTTTATATATCCTGTATTTGTTTCGTAATTGTATTTTTGTTATAATGTTCGTTATAATATATATTACAAAATTAAGAAATATTTCCAGATTATAATAATCATTTAATTGTATTATTTCTAATCCATGAATATTATGAAAGCCATATAATTCCTTTTCATGGAAACTATATGGCTTTAAAATATTGAGCTTGATCCGAATAATATTGTGGGATAGTTATCTCAGCTTAATTTTTTACTTCTTCCGAGTATTATCTCTATTATTTGGTCTGTTCTTATTATTTTGCTTATTTTGCATTTGTTTTTGCTTTTGTCTCAATTCTTTTAGATCTTTTAGCGAAGCATTAGCAGGGATATTGCCTTGAGCAGTCATTTCCTGCGCTTCTCGCATTTTCTTTTGCATCCAAGATTCTTTCTTTTTCGGAGCTTTTTTCAGATCTTCAAGAGTTAATTTTGATTTAGAGAGATTCTCTAAATAATATTGCTGAACAATTGATAGCAAGTTAAAGATAAAATAATATAAGTTTAATCCTGCTGGGAAGTATGCGAACATTACTGTGAACATTACTGGCATCATATAGACCATCATCTTCTGTTTTGGATCGGTAACGGTCTGCTTTTGCTGGAAGAACATAGTAACACCCATCAGGAGTGCTAATCCAGAGATATGCTTCATTCCCAAGAAGGAGAATGGGAATTTGAATAATATATCGGGTTGCGATAGATCATGAATCCATAATCCGAAATCTGTTTGGCGCAAGTCAATTACGTTGCTCATTACAGCCCATAATGCGTATAATATCGGCATTTGAAGCAATAATGGCAAGCAGCCTCCGGCTGGATTTATTCCATATTCTCGATAGACCTTCATGGTCTCCTGCTGTTGCTTCATCTGGTCGTCTTTATATTTTTCGCGGATTCCAGCAAGCTCAGGAGCGATTAACTTCATTGCTCTTGTGGATCTCATTTGCTTTACGGTGAATGGATAAAGCAAGAGTTTCATCACGAAGGCGAATAGGATTATTGAGATACCATAGTTACCGATCATTTTATAAATCAGCTTGAAGAACGGTAGCATAAAGAACTCGCCGATTGGACGGACTAGTAGCTTCCAACCTAAATTTACTAAGTCTTGGATGCCGTTTTCTTCGCATAAATCATAATCCAATGGACCGATATATACATTAAAGTTATTGGTCTGCACACCACCATCGTATGGCACTTTTAGGGAAAGGTCATATTTCTCTAAATGTCCTTCATTCGGAGCTGAATATTGCTTCCCAGTTGCCTTAGCAGTAATATTTGTAGCTCTGAACGGATGAGGAGTAATTGCCATTGCGAAGTATTTAATTTTCGTAGCGACATAGTCGAGAGTGCCTATTGATGAAATTGGCTCTACATCGTTGCTATTGGCATTAAGTGATGTAGATTCTTTATTCGATACTAATACAGCTTCGGCTGCATCGCTCTCTGCGACGGAGTTAGCTTCTTGATAATTCAACCCGCGCTTCCAGTCCATTGAGTAATTCTTTTGGCGAAGGAATTCCTCCATATTTTTCATCTGAACGCCAGCATTTATATTGTATTTACCATTATAAAATGTGTAGCTTCTGACGATTTGGGAATTATCATTAAGAGTCAGCGTGGCAGTGATAGTAAGGGAATCATGTCCCTTCAGGGTAATATTATTCTGCCCATTAGTATTGAAATGGAATTTTAGGTTTCGAGTATCAATTGTATCAAGCATTGCATTTCTGCCAGTCAGAGTAATCCCTAATACACCGCGATTATCCCCAATTAATTGGGTTGGGGCTTTGTCCCATTTCTTGAACTTTTTGAGAGTCCATTTGCGGATGGCAGCACCATTAGAGCTAATAATGGCAGTATATAAATCAGTTTCGACTGTTAGGAACTCTTCATTCTGGTTAGCGAATTGGGAGAAGTCCGCGCCGAATCTATTGATAGTAGCTAATGAATCGCTTATTACTAAATTGCTATCGAGCTTTGGATGCGTAGCGATGCTATCTTTGACAATGGTTTTTTGTGGATGATTGTTTTGGTATTCCTCTGGTCTTTGGTCTACTGAAGTGTAGAACATCCAACCCATAAATACGAGCGTTATCAGCACTAAACCTAATATTGATTTCTTATCCATATTTTTAATTAGTTATTTTTCTTTTTTATAATTTTATCAGGAACATAATCGAAGCCGCCTTCGTGCAAGGGGTTACATTTCGCAATTCTAATGATGCTTAATCTCGACCCCTTCAAGATGCCATGCTTCTGCAGAGCCTCTATCGTATAATTCGAGCAAGTTGGATAGAACCTACAAGAATTTGGGAATGCTGGGGAGATAAATTTCTGATATAATTTAATTATACTTATCAGGATTGTTTTCATTTGGTTTGCTTGTGTAATTTTTTAATGAGAATTTCGCTCTTGCGAATAGTTCAGCGATTTCCTGCTTTACTTCGGAGAGCTTCAATTCATTCGGTTTGCCCAATGGCGAGTTCCACATTACGATGACATATTGCGTGTGCATGCTTAAATCTAAATTAGCCGGATCGCGGAGCAATTCACGCAGAGAGACCCGCACTAACCTTTTGACTTTATTTCTGCAAACAGCTTTCTTTACTATTTTCTTCTTTACCATAGCGGCATATTTAATTGCTATTGGATGCTTGGCGCAATCCTCTGCCTGCCGACCTTGATTAGAATTGTTTCTGAAAACTATATAGATAGCAAGTTTGGAATTAGAGATTTTTTTTGATTTTTTAAAAATGCTTTGGAATAATAAATTCCCCTTTATCGGCGTAAGCATCAAGTTTATATCTTCTTCCATTTCTTCCAATTTGCTATATATTAATAATAATCGCAAAAATAAAAATTGCAAATAAAAAACTTCTGTATATCCGATATTGATCCATTATTATAAACAAATACTATCCCGGATATTCAGAAGTTTATACTTACTGTTTGCGAAACTTACTGTTTGTGAAAACCGAATTTAGGCTTCCGGCTTAATATTTCTTGCGTTCGTCGCTAACAGATAGTTTATATCTGCCTTTAGCACGGCGAGCTGCCAATACTCTGCGACCATTTTTAGAAGCCATTCTCTCTCTGAAGCCGTGTTTATGCAGTCTTTTGCGTCTGCTGGGCTGAAAAGTTCTTTTCATCTGTTACTAATCCTTTATCTATATTTATTATTAATTTAATTACTTCCGAAAAATAAAGAACTACAAAAATACGAAATTTTTATATAATATCATTATATTTTTTTTATTTTTTCTCGGAATATTGCCAACATTTATATTACTCTTCGCAAACACACGTATAATCAGGATCTACGAAGTAAGTATTTATACTTATTTTGCCACTCATAATATAGAATGAAAAATATAGAGCCTTTTATTTCGTTAATTTAGTATTAAAAATACAAATCATTAAGTATTAGATATAAAAATTGATATACAAATTATTATTAACTCAATAAAAAGGATCTTTTATGAAAAAGAATATTTTGATGGCAATAATTGCAAGCGCGACTATGCTATTCTCTACAAATGCTTATGCTCAAGAAGCAAGAGCTACTGGACAAGGTACAAACCAAGAACAACCAGCAAAAGCCGATGCAAGAGCAACTAATGAAGTCCCAATAGTGAATGCAACGGTTCCAGCTGTGCCGGAAGAGAATACTCTTTTCGGACTTAAAATTATGCTCGGAGCAAGCAATATTATGGATAATGCAAATCATGATATGCGCGTAGCTTATGGATTCGGTGCGACTGTAGAATTTAAATTAAACAAGCTATTCTCTATCCAGCCAGAAATATTATATATGTCAAAAGGGGCATCTAACACAATTAACGTGAATGCTTTCAATAAAAATGTAACTACGAAGACTACAATATCATACCTTGAAATCCCCGTTTTAGCAAAACTTAATATCGGCGGTAATGGCTTATTATTCGGTCCATACCTTGGCTTCAAATTATCCCAAGATATTAATTCTAAATACGAAGACAAATCCAATAAAGATATGGTCGTAGCGGCTGCAATGTTCGATCCAGTTCTAAGCTTCATCGATTTCGGTTTGGCTGCTGGATACGAAAGAAAAATCAACGATAGAATAAGCGTCGATGCGAGAGTTGATTATGGTATTTCTAAAATCATTGATGGAGCACCGGAATTATATCCATCTATCAAGCCATTTAACAATCCTTCAAACTTCTCATTTATGGTAGGATTTAAATATTCTATTCGTTAATTAATATACTATATTCGACAAACAAATAAAAAAGCGAAGGGTTCTCAGGAACTCTTCGCTTTTTGTTTTTATATATAATATTTAATATTTAGAAGATATTATCGCGAAATCCCACTCTCGGGAAAGTCTTCTTTGGATAATCGAAATATCTCTTTTTCGGCATTATTATCGGGGTCTTTTCTTAATATCCCCGGCTTCTCTTGCAAGAAAGAATGGATCTTATAATCGCTGATTTCTCCATTCTCATTTAGTGTGCAGAAGGCTACCGGAGCAAATGAATTGCTTCCGCCGAGCCCGAATTGCTTGTATGTGCAGAAATTACCGAGGCTATATAATATTAATCTATTTTTGTATATCTCAGCAGCGCGCGGCAAGTGCGGACCATGCCCGATAATTAAATCGGCGCCTGCATCTATCAATGAATGAGAGAATAAGTAAGGATTGCCGCGATTCTCACCGAGGAAGGTTTCCGTTTGCTTCGTTACGTGCTTATATTTCTGTCCTTCGGCTCCACCATGAAAAGAAACGACTACAATATCGGCATTTTCTTTTAACTCTCGGACGAGTTTTTTAGCATTCTCAATGTCCGTCATTCGCAGAGTGTGCGCAGAATTAGCAAACCCAATAAATGCTATTTTTTTGCCATCTTTTTCGATAATCGCAGATTTAGCAAGCTCTAATCCTACATATTTTATCTTATGTTCATCAAGGACTTTCATCGCATTGTTTTGCCCAGCAGCACCGAAATCATAAGAGTGGTTATTGCCAATATTAACAACATCAAAGCCGGCATTGGCTAATACTCCCACAGCGCATTCTCGCATTCGGAACGCATAAGAATTTTTGCCGCCTGCTTTTGCTGGTTTGCCTTTGTCGAGGATAGCCCCCTCGAGGTTGCCGAAAGTAATATCTGCAGATTGAAGAAGCTCGACAGCAGCATCGATAAGACTTTCGCCACAATCGGGCGGCAAATATGCCTCGCTGGGATAACCGCTACCGAGCATAATATCGCCTACTGCAGCAATACTCACTGACCATTTACTATCTTCTTTTGTCTCAACTACTTGCTTGTTTGGTGTCTGTTCTGATAGATTAATATTATGCGTTGCGGGTTTATTCTCCGCATTACAAGATTGCATCAAGAAGAAAGACAGCAGCCAAATAAAGTTTATTTTCTTTTTCATTATTCGTTATTCTTTGACAATTTTATATGATTTACCATTGATTTTTACAAGATAAAATCCAGACGACAACTGACGCAAATCAATTCTATAACTTGGATTCACTTGTAAAAGCATTGCTCCCGAAGCGTCGTAGATCTCTATCATTCCGTCAATATTCACATCTGTATTAATGTTCATAAAGTCTTTGACTGGATTAGGCGAAAACAACACTTTGTTATTATCATCTCCTACAGACGAACTATCGGAATATTTGATTTCTACGGAAGTGAGGGATTGATTGTTATATCGTAATAATGCATCATTTAAATATTGATTGGCATTTAGATCTATAATATTCAAATAGAGGTATCGTATTTCCTGTGGAGTAAATATTGGTGAAGTTCCGTCATAAAAGGATAATGAATGTCCTGAGAGTTGTTTGCCATAATACGAATAGGTCTTTCGTAAATATGCTGAATGAACGTGGTAATTAGGAAATAATGCTCCATTTTTCTCTTCGATTACTTGTCCATCTGTGTTATATCGGTAGGTTACAAGTTTTGAATTGTGGAAAGAACCATCATTATATAGCGCATAAGTAGTAATAGTATCTAATTTGTCATTGTGATAAACCAAATCATCATAAGAAGTTATTTGTGTGTCATGTCCAACCGTTTTATATCTTATAATTTTAGTTCTCTTATTATTTGAGTAATAATAAGATTCCGAAGAGGTTTCGTAAGAACCTTTATCATCTTGAAAAGTAGTTGAAATTTCAACTAAGTTATCGTCAGAATATGTATATTTACTATTATATACTTCGCGTCTGGGCTTTGTGCTATACCAAATTGTCGAGGTATTACTTGACTTTATTCTGTGTTTGTCGTCATATTGTTTTGTTCCTTCTTGTCGGCGAGCGTAAACCCCGTCTCCTCCATACCACTGCCAAATATGGAACTTTGTGACAAGAGTATCAAAATACTCTAAATTTTCGATAGCTGATATCAAATGTTTTCTCTGATTTTGCCAGTCAACAGAGTAGAAATAGCAAGAATCTAACCTATTATCGTTGTAGTAATAGTAATTAACTTCATTATATTGCCGGAGTGTGTCGTTGACAGCATTCCACTTCTTATTGATAATCGGCTTCCCGCTTTTATTGTATTCAATCTCTTCTTTGTAAGCAGGTTTGATTTCACCGTTTACAACTAAGTCAATTCTAATTTCTGTAAGCAAGTTGTTTTTATCGTATTTTTCGTATTGATATCTAAGAGTGTCTTGTGTTGTTTCCTTTTTTAAGCAGAATGTTGTTAGCACTCGTTTGCCGTCGGCATTAAATTGGGGATATGCAATGATGGTTGTTATCCCCGCTTTGTCGTTGTTAGGAAAATAGTATTGATACTCCACGCGCTTTGGGTTTTCATTTGCTGCATGTAGGCATAATTGCGATAGCAACAGAATGCAAAGAATAATAATGTTTTTCATGACTTTATCCAATATGTTATTACAAAATAATTTTAAAGCGCAAATATAATAATTTTGTTTCAAAAAAAAACATAAAAAAATAAATTAGTTGAATTTTTTTTTTGGAGTAGCCTTTTTTATTAATACTTTACAATAAAAACCGAAGTAAATAGTATTAGCAGAAATGAAACCCAGAGAAAGAAGATATTCAATTTGAAGCAATCAAATAAGCAAATAGATACAGAAGAGAGAAGCAAGAGTTTGCACGATGCCGCCCCATACCTAACGCTTAGCTGGCAATTGATCAGCACTATAGTGCTTGGGGCAGTTTTGGGATATTATCTTGATAAGTGGAATAACACAGCTCCCCGGTTTCTGATAATAATGATGATAGGCTTCACATTGCTGGCATTTGCTAATTTCCTCCGAACGGTTATTCGATTGAGCAAAGAAGAAGACAGAAAGGAAATTTTAGCGAAAAAATTGAGAGCAGAGAAGAATAAGGGGAGCGAAGATGCTTGATAATCCAATCTGGACGGGAATATTATTGGCGTTTTCGAACTTTATTATTTCGCTTGCAATAGTATTGATTGGGATAAAACTGAAATTGAAATCTTTATCCTCAATCGTCCTGATAGGATTCGTGGTTCGTTATTTTTTAGTTGCCAGTTTGATATTTTACATTTTTTTGAATTTAGACAAGGCAAATTCGCGAGATTTTGGGCTTACTTTTATGATTTCTTCGTTTATTTTCATAATGTTGGAAATTATTATTTTCCATTATGCTTCAAATTTCGTAATTTTGCAGACTGAAAACAATGACAAAGATTTAGAATAGATTTTTAGCATTGAAAATTAGCTTTTATTTAGAAATTATAATAATAGATATAATCAAAAATGAGTACAGCGGTTGATACAAATAATACACACAGCACTATGGCGGCAGAGACGCATCATAGCGCTGTGGCGGAGCATTCTGCTCCCCAAGAAGTAGCGCCAAAAGACGCGATAAATTATTACTTGGAGAGCTTGGGCACGCATCGTGATTTCTCAATATTCCATTATAAAATAATAGAATTGCCCGTAATTATTTACGACAAGGAAGAGGGCTTCCATATCTATCGTGATATGAAAGCAATGGAGCAAGAAGGAACTTTTACGGAAGTTCATCATAAAATTGTGCATAAAAATAACCCTGAGAATGGGGTTACTTTCGATGCTTCAATTACAAGCCTTGTGGTATGGCAATGGTTGGCGATGATAATCGGCATCATTATGTTCTTCACTGCAGGGAAGCGCGCAAAGAAAAATCCGGCGAAAGCTCCAAGGGGTATTCACAACGCAATAGAGGCATTGATGTCATATTTGCGCGAGCAGGTCATCGATCCAAATATGCCATCGAAGAAACTTGCGGATAAGTATCAGCATTATTTCTATGCTCTGTTCATTTTTATTTTATTGGTCAATTTGATTGGACTCGTCCCCGGCGGGCATTCCGCCACAGGTGCGATCGGCACGACTCTTGGCTTAGCCCTAATATCCCTCTTTGTAATTAATATTACTGCAATGATGCAGAGCGGAGTAGGCACTTGGTTCAAGCACTTGCTTGGTGGTGCTCCTTGGTGGTTATCCATAATAATGGTGCCAATAGAGATAATATCTATATTTACAAAGCCTTTTGCACTCACAATTCGTCTCTTTGCGAATATGACGGCGGGGCATATCGTATTGCTTTCATTGGTCGGCTTAATAGTAATGTTGCAGAGCTTAGTAATGGCTCCTGTTTCCGTGCTATTCTCCTTGTTTATGATGTCATTAGAGTTATTAGTGGCATTTTTGCAAGCGTATATCTTTACGATTTTGACGGCAGTCTTTACAAACTTGGCAATTGGTGAGCATTCACATGGCGATGAACATTCCGCTGAAGCAGCTCATTAATTACAAATATTAAAAAAAGTATAATAATTAACGAAAATAACAAAATACAATAATATTAATTTTAAACTATTTAAGTGGAGATTTATATGGATTTAGCATTTTTGGCAGCAGGTCTCGGAGCTGCATTATCAGTATTCGGAGCAAGCCTTGGCATCGGTAAATTAGCAGCAGCAGCTCTTGAAGCAGCAGCTCGCCAGCCAGAGATATCAAGCAAATTGCAGCTAACAATGATTATTGCAGCTGCATTTATCGAGGGCGTAGCATTATTCGCCTGCGTAATTTGCTTCATTTTAGCATCCAAATAATAATTAGATGTCGAGTAATAGGACGGGAGTTTCGCGCTCCCGCCTATTGTTCTATTATTTGATAATATTTAAAATAATAATATTAGAAAGATATAAATGAATATTCTGGATGTAAATTTCGGGTTAGTCTTCTGGACTATCGTCAATTTCGGCATCTTCTTCTTAATTTTAATGAAGTTCGGCTCCAAGCCGATTGCTAATGCTTTGCGCTCGAGAGAGGACAACATTAATAATGCAATCGCAAGTGCCGAGAAAGCTAACGAAGAAGCTAAGCGTCTCCTACAAGAAAGCGAGAGCAATATTAATAATGCTCAAGTGCAGGCTAATGAAATCATTAATATGGGCAAAAGCCAAGTGGAGCAAATGCTGAACACAGCGAAGGAAGAAGCATCGATAGTAAAAGAAAGAAAAATTCAGGAAGCCGTGCGAGAGATTAATCAATCCAAAGAAGCGGCTATCCGTGCGCTACAATCCGAAGTGGCAGGATTAGTAATTCAAGCAACCGAGAAGGTTCTTGGAGAAAAAATTGACAATGATAAAGATCTAAAATTAATTGAAAATTCTATTTCAAGCATTGACAAAATAAGTAATAACTAAAGAAATTAAATGAACGAAGAAAGAGTATCGCTTAGATATGCCAGAGCAATATTTGATATAGCACTCGAACAAAAGAATGCTAAGCAAATATTTGATGATTTTGTGCTGATAGATCAAGTAGTCGCGAAATCCCGCGATTTTAATCTATTGCTCAATAATCCCGTGATTAGACCCGATAAAAAGAATAAAGTAATCGAGGAAATTTTCAGCGGGAAAATCAATGAACTAACGCTGAAATTATTATTAGTAATCACAGAAAAAGGCAGAGAAATCCTTATCCCAAGTATTTCAAGGCAATTCGAGATTATTTATAATGCTGAATATAAGCGTCTGCCTATTAAAGTCCTTACCGCACATCAATTAAATGATATGCAAAAGCAAGATTTAATCTCTAAGCTAAATCAGAGCTTTAAGATGGAAATCCTACCAGAATACGAGGTAGATAAAGCTGTTTTGGGCGGAGTAAAGTTCGTAGTAGCAGACAAAATCATTGATAGCTCCGTAAGCAATCAATTAGAGAAGCTAAAGCAAAATATGATACTCGGGAATTAATTTCAAAAATAAATAAATAATTAGAATAAAATCAAAATAATATAGGATTTGAATATGGTAATAGACGTTCGTCCGGAAGAAATCTCTTCGATATTGCGTCGTCAAATTTCCGGCTTTGAAAACGAAACTGATATTTACGAAGTCGGCACAGTGCTGAATGTAGGCGATGGCGTAGCACACGTATATGGACTAAATAAAGCTATGGCATCTGAATTGGTGGAATTCCAGCACGATGTATATGGAATGGTGCTGAACCTCGAGGAAGATAACGTCG
>CAZGXC010000061.1:0-13654 GCA_964529535.1 uncultured Hyphomicrobiales bacterium
CTGCTCTTATTCCGGCAACAGCCTCCCCGATATAATCGTCATATCCCGGAGTATCGATAATGTTGAATTTGTGATCTTTCCATTCAGCGAACATCGGAGCCGCTAAGATGGAGCAAGTTCTATCTTGCTCAAATTCATAAAAGTCAGAGACTGTGTTTTTCTCTTCTACAGTTCCTCTGCGATTGATTGCACCGGAGTTAAACAATAATGCCTCGGCAAGAGTTGTCTTGCCGGAGCCCGCATGCCCGGCTAATGCTAAATTCCTAATTTTTTTTGTTTCGTAAAGTTTCATAATGTTTCTTACAATTAATTATATTTGAAATTTTGAATTTACAATTTATGGAAAAGCAAATTAACAAAATTTTTGGAATTTCCATAATAAACTTTATTATTTCTTAATATTATTTTTATAAAAAATATATTTTCGTATTTTTGTAGGCATTTACAATGCCTTTATGTGTGATTTTATGCGATTTTGCAATAATTATTGAACAAATCCTTTTATCTTATTCTTTACGAAATTATAATTGAAATAATTAATATACCGTGAATTTACTGAATTTTTTAGATATTGAACATAATATTTTTGATCTATTGGCTGAAAAGACTCCACCCGATGAGAATTTTTTCAGACAATATTCTTTTGATATTAGTAAGCAGGACTTAATGTTCATTTTGCTTTCATTAGATAGTGATGAAAAATATTACTGGTGTAATCGAGATAAATCATTTGAATCTATTTCCGGCAAAAACCTGTATTATCTAATTCATAATGATAATTCAAATATAAGCTACGATATTTCTAAAATTATAGAACCAAACGTCAGGTATTATTACTCAACTAAATTCGACAAAGATTCTCCCATCTCTGATGAATGGGCAGAATTTGGAAAATCTTCGTATATTTTACCACTATGGTCAGTGGAAGCTCATCAATCAAAGTATTCATTTGTGCTAAATCTTAATAGAAAACTCTATCGCGAGATCTTGGATAATCCTGAATTTCTTAGAAATGCTACTAAGATGAGCATAAAGTCTCCAGAATTTAAGAAATTACACTTAATTAAAGAAAATAATCACCAAGAATTTAATGTTTGGAGAGAGAAAATCCTCGCAAGCCTTGAAGATATTAGGAGCGGACAGTATAGCAAGATTGTCCTGGCACGCAAGAAGCAATATGAGATTCCTTATGAACAGAATATTAGCACTCTTTTTGCCAAATTATGCTCTAGTAATCTTCAAACATATAATTTCTTTTGGCAAATTAGCCCAAAATCAACTTTCCTCGGTAATTCTCCCGAAAGATTGCTTAGAATAAGCAAGAATATACTTGAAACTGAGGCATTAGCAGGCACTTTACAAAATGGAGATAAGATTGACGAAAAGCTGAAGAATGAGAATGATTTCGTAAAACAATACCTAATCGAATCATTAAATAAGATTTCTAATAATGTGATTGCAGATAAAGTTCAAACCGTGAACCTTAAACATTTGAATCATTTGCAAGTAAAAATCCGAGCAGAATTGCGAGAAGATGAATTGCACTCTCCAGTAGCAATCGCCAACTATCTTATGCCTACGCCTGCTGTTAATGGCTATCCGAAATCTCCAACATTCGAATATATAAGTAAATATGAAGGGTTTGACCGTGGGCATTATGCGGGTGCTCTTGGCACAGTTTGTAACGATACAGCTGAATTTTGTGTGCCATTGCGTTCTGCGCTTATTAATGAAAAGATGATTTCAATTTTTGCGGGAGCTGGTATTTTAGAAGGATCTGATCCCCAAGAAGAATGGAAGGAAATAGATAAAAAATTTATGAATTTTACGGAGCATTTTTCAATTGAAAAGTAATGATTTAAGTCTTAATAATGTAAATCTATTTGCTGGCGAATTAATTATCCTCGAGCTTATTCGCTGTGGAGTAAAATCATTCTTTATCTCCCCTGGTTCGCGCTCCACTCCTTTGGTGATGGCAGTTTCGAGATTTGAGAAGTCTCACGATTTAGAGCTTGTAATTGTTCCCGATGAGCGTTCTGCTGCATACATGAGCTTGGGATATAATAAATCGGGCAAATTATCTGCTTTGATCTGCACATCTGGCACTGCCGTAGCGAATTACTTCCCTGCCGTTATCGAGGCAAGCGAAGGGCAAACTCCATTGATTATCATTAGTGCGGATCGTCCTCTTGAATTGAGGAAGACTCAAGCTAATCAAACTATTGATCAGGTGAAACTTTTCGGAAATCAATACAGCGATTATATTGAAATCGACTGCGGAGACCGATTCTTGCTTCCTGAAAATATACTTACAAATATTGATAATGCTATTAATAATTTGCGTTTACCACTGCAAATTAACTGTTGCTTCCGTGAGCCATTCTTGGCAAATATGCCTTTTGAAGGCAAACTAAGTAATAAGTTTAACAGGTATTTAGCAGATCCAATGCCCTACACTAAGAATTTTATTGTTAATACCAATTCAGTTGATTTCTCACTTTTGCCAACTGTGTCTGGTAAAATAATGTTTATTTTGGGGAATACTAATAATTTAGCCTTCAACAAAAGGGTAGCTGAATTTGCTGAAGAGCATAATATTCCATTAATTGTGGATATTCAAAGCGGTGTGCAATTATTCTCAAGCAAAGCTATCATTAATTTTTCAGACTATATTCTATGTGATGAAAATAACGAAATAATGCCCGATTTAATAATACAAATCGGCAACAGGATCACTTCGAAAATTACTGAGAAATTCATTCAGAAATCTATTGAATATAATAATGCTCGATATGTGTTGGTATCCGACGACACACGCCGCCAAGACCCATCGCACTCCCTTGATGTGAAAATTACTCTCGATTATAGATCCGTAGAAGCCAGTATTCACACATGGAATTTTAATTCCAATCCAGAGTTCCTGAAAATGCTTTCCGAAAAATCTGCTGAAATTACAGAGAAATATTTCAAAATGATTAGTGCCTATAGTTTTGAAGAACATTCATCCATTCAGCAAATAAATAAACTTATTCCTAAAGGCTCTATCTTGTTTTTGGGGAATAGTTTGTCTATTCGGAATTTTGATGCTTTTTCGGCAAATCCTAAACATTTAGATAATAATACCGATAAAGTCCTTGATGTGAGAGCTAATCGAGGAACAAGCGGTATTGATGGTGTTCTATCCTCAGCAATCGGCTATGCTGTGGCTCGCAAAGAACAAACGACGCTCGTTATCGGAGATTTGTCGCTATATTATGAATTAAATGCGCTAATCCACTTATCTAAAATAAAAAGTGGCTTCATTGTTGTTGTGTTTAATAACAACGGCGGTGGAATTTTCAGGCAATTGCCAGTTGGTTCTACCAAAGAGTATGAGAGGTTTTTCCAAACTCCTCTTAATATCAATTTCAAGTTGGCTGCCGAGATGTTCGATATTGAATACGTCGCACCCAAAACTATGCAATATTTTGAAACAAGTTATAATAAAGCAATCGAAGAAAAGAACAATACAATCATCGAAATTTTTGTGGATAGCGAAGAAAGCTATTTGAACAGAGAAAAGATAAAAGAATATTTAAAAATATGAAATTTCACATCACAGAAGGTGAAAACACAACGAAGAACAGCTACACTCCTATAGCAAATAATAGGAGTGTAATTGTATTCCTGCATGGATTTCTGGGAAATGCCCATGATTGGGACTTTATTGTGCCAAATTTCTCAAGCAAATACTCTTGTATCTCAATAGATTTACCCGGTCACGGCGATAACATATTCTTAAACGATAGCTCCTATTCAATCGAAAATACCATTGATGATATTTATTGCTTGTTAACTAATTTACAGGTTCAGAATATCATCTTGATAGGATATTCAATGGGTGGCAGAGTCGCCCTCTCTTTTGCGAATAAATATCCAGAATTAATTAGTAAATTAATATTAATTGCTACCACGCCCGGACTGAGAACTCCTGAGGAAAGAACTTTGCGGATCACTTCTGATAAGAATATTATCCAAAAACTAAAGTATTCGTATTTTAATGATTTTTTAGATTTCTGGTATTCGCAGAAAATATTCGGAAAGCAAATATTGAATGATAGAAATATGTTCCTCAGAAGATTACAAAACAATAAAGTAGAACTCATTAAATCCTTGACTTTTGCAGGAACAGGCACAATGAGTCCACTTTGGGATAATTTAGCTTCTCTACAATTCCCTACTTTATTGCTTTGCGGCGAGCTCGATAACAAGTTTTTACAAATCAATCAAGAAATGCATTCAATTTTACCAAATTCTACATTAAAAATCATTTCTGATGCTTCTCATAATGTATTATGGGATAATCCCAAAGATTCAACCAACGAAATAATTAACTTCATTACATCATAAATAATTAACTTTGTATTACATTTAATCAAACTTATGTATTATGGAAACATTTAACTGGCAAGAAGCAAAAAAATATACTGATATTAAATATCAAAAAATGGACGGCATCGCAAAAATTACAATCAATCGCCCAGAAGTCCGAAACGCATTCAGACCGCTAACCGTGCAGGAAATGATGGATGCCCTCAATGATGCCCGAATGGATAAAGAAATCGGCGTTATTATTTTAACTGGCGAAGGCGAAAAGGCTTTCTGCTCCGGCGGAGACCAAAGAGTGCGCGGCGAAGCAGGCTATAAAGATGATACAGGAACCAATCATCTAAATGTCTTGGATTTCCAGAGGCAAATCCGCACCTGCCCAAAGCCAGTAATAGCAATGGTTGCGGGATATTCAATCGGTGGCGGACACGTCCTGCATTTGGTTTGCGATTTAACTATTGCCGCAGATAATGCTATTTTTGGTCAGACGGGTCCTCGCGTCGGCTCTTTTGATGGTGGTTTTGGTGCCAGCTATATGGCGCGCATCGTCGGTCAGAAGAAAGCTCGCGAAATTTGGTATCTCTGCCGTCAATATAATGCCCAGCAAGCCCTCGATATGGGTTTAGTAAATACAGTAGTGCCATATTCAGAATTAGAAACAGAAACAGTAAAATGGTGTCGCGAAATATTAGAAAATTCTCCAATTGCATTGCGCTGCCTGAAAGCTGCTTTAAATGCTGATTGCGACGGGCAAGCAGGACTGCAAGAATTAGCCGGAAATGCGACTATGCTTTTCTATATGTCCGAAGAAGGACAAGAAGGAAGAAACGCATATTTGGAAAAAAGAAAGCCAGATTTTAAAAAATTTGATAGAAAACCATAGGAATTACGTAAAAATTTATTATATTTGTAACTTGATAACATAATATGTGTCTTACAGAGACAAATAATGATTTTTAAACTATTTTAGAGATAAAGATGAAGAAAGCATTAAAAGCATTAATAGTCGTAGCAATAGCGTTTAGCTCTGTCTTCGCATCTGATAGTATAATCAATTATTTAAACGCTTCTTCCAATGGCGACAGAATTAAAATCGAATGGAAAAGCAATGACGAAGTTGCTGTGCAAAAATACGAAATTGAACGCACCAGCAAAAATCAAGTTTATACAAAAATCAGCGACATAGACGCAAAAGGCTATTCTACAAGTTATTCTTATTATGACGAATCTGCTCTAAAGCAAAAAAATGAGGATTTACAATCGGCAACACTTTATTCATATAGAATCAAAATCATTCAAAAAGATAAAAGTGTTTCATACTCTAACGTTGTCAATGTCTCCCATGCTACAAGCGGCATCAAGCGCACATGGGGTATGATCAAAGAAATGTTTAGATAATAAATCATTTAGATAATAATTCGAAATTATCACTTCTATTAAACTACCCGAAAGAGTATTGATAAACTATCATCAATACTCTTTCCCATTTCAAAAGAATATGAAAATACAAGTCAATTATTTTAAAAACCTGATTATCTTCTTTTTGTTCTTCCCGCTTGCTCTGTCTTTAAGAGCAGAAGATATTCCCGATGAAATTAGGCTGTTGGATCGCAAATGCGCCACTTTCAGCAATGATAAACTTGAAATAATAAAGAAAATATTCAGAGCGGATTGCTTCAAAGGCGATGAACTACAAAGTAGAGAATACGACTTTCTTCCGCATAAATACACATCTCCAGCAAAGCATTTTTATATCCACTACGCCATTAGCGGAGAAGATTCTGTAGATGTAACGGATAAAAACAACAATGGAATCCCAGATTATATCGACTCTGTAGCATATTATTTCGATTTAGTTTATGACTTTGAAATTAATCAAGTCGGTATGAAAACGCCCCCAAAAGATAATAATGCTGGAGGAAATGATCTTTACGATATTTATGTAGCTGAAATCGGAACTGGCGACAAGGGATATTATGGATTTACTTATCCAGAAAACCAAACTATACCAACTCCTTCATATATTGTAATTGACAACAATTTCAGCAAAGATGATAAATATTTAGACTCTCAATCAGGACAACTAATTAAGACATATAATACTTATGGTATTGATGCTCTAAAAATTACTGCTGCCCATGAATTTAACCACGCAATACAATTTGCGTATAATCAACAATCCTATAAAACGGAAGTATTAGCAGAGATGAGTAGCACACTGTTCGAGTATTTAATGTTTCCTGAAATAAAAGATTATAAATATTACATGAATTCATTCCTGAAATATTTACCTCGGTACAGCCTGTTTTCCTCCACTCCAGCACACGGATATTATTGGTCTACTTTTTTTATTAAAATAACGGAAAGTCACGGAAACAGAGACTTCGTCAAAGAAATATGGAACAATACAGAGCGATTCTATAATGTCTATGATGTCTATAACGAAACCTTCAAACAAAAGCTAAATACTAATTTAGACAGGGAGTTAATAGATATGGCAGAATGGCTATATCACACGGGCAATAAACACGACTTGGATAAGCATTTCAGAGATTCTCACCTCTTGGACAGTCTAAAATTCCAATATTCAAGCACTTTCTCCCCTCCATCGCTAATGTATTCTAATATCATCAAGCCCTATTCATATTTACCAATTAGAGTAGTATTTATGAATGATATTGATTACGGAAATGATACTTTGGATTTCTTCCTGCTAAATTTAAATAAGAAAAATATTCAGCAAAGCGACTTCAAAAGCGATAATTTCAACATCACTATTCAAAACAAACAGAATGTTAGTTGCGACACAACTGTCGTGAAAAACAACTATTGTTACTCACTCAATAGCGATGTCAATATTTATTCTCGCTTTTTTGAATCTATTGGCGGGAAGTTCAGTGATGCCGTATTTCCCAACCCATTCACTGGCGAAAGCGATTTCATAGCCTTCCCCGTAAGCAATAGAACTACAAGCAGTAAGGTGCACCTCTCGATTTACACCATCGATAATTACTGCGTTTACGATAATTGGGTCTCCATCGGCGTAATAGAAAATCATCGTGCTGCAATTTGGTATGCTATCCCTCGCGATCTCAACAATGGTATTTATCATTACAAAATCGTGGATAACAGCAATAACAGCTCATATTTCGGTAAATTTTCCGTTGAGAAGAAGACAAATGACTAATTCTATCTCAATCGAAAATATTTCATTTAAGTATGAAAACAGTAACTCTGATGAGCTGATTTTCAAAGACTTTAGTAAAAACTTTCACGAAGCTAATTCTTATGGCATCTTCGGGAAGAATGGGTGCGGCAAATCTACTTTACTAAAGCTAATCGCAGGCTATATTCTCCCCCATTCCGGCACGATAGATTATCATTTCGCAGGTGAGCGATATAATCATAAAAACTTATACAAAATATTGTCATTCACAGCTCCATACATAAATTACCTATCGCAGCTGAGCCCGGCGGAAAATTATAAAATGCTTGCTAAACTCAATGCACAAAAAATTGATGAAAGTAAGTTAGCGATATTTCTCGAAAAATTATCCATCAAGCAATTTCTCGATAAAAAAGTTAGCGAACTTTCTACCGGGACAGTTAACAAATACAAATTGATTCAGCACTTCATTTTCGATAAAAAAATAATAATTCTTGACGAACCCTTTGAAAATTTGGATATAGAAAGCATTGAGACTGCCAAAGCAATCATTCGCCAAGAGCAAAAAGATAAAATCATATTATTAAGTTCTCATTACAAAGAACATCTTGAAATTTGCTCAGAAATCCACTGTTTTTAATATCAACGTAACTCGTTGTATTTAATAAATTTAACCATATTCTTATTTATATTATTTTTAGTTTTTTTTGAATATTTAACATAATCTTTATATATTGCAGACTTTATTTATGTCAAAACATAAGGAAAATTTGATGAAACTATTATTTAAGCGACATAAAGCGAAATATTTCGCTAATAGGTTAAGTATTAAAATACTTACCCTGTGTGCTATAATAATTGGAGCTACGAGCTCAGGTTTCGGGCAACCAACAAGCAATCCTACTAATATCAGCCCAAGGAAAACCCCACCGCCCGGACAGCAAGCCGCTCCTATTAAAAAGAAGAAAGTAATTGAAGAAGATAGAACCTTCGAAAACCAGAATAATATAAAATTCCCCGATGAATATTCAGAATTAGATAATAATTCTACCGAGAAGAAATCCCAAGATAAAGCAATCGCTAAAATTTTAGATCGCTCAAAGCAAAAATATCTTCAGGCATTAAAATTAATCCAGAAAAAGGATACAATTAATGCTGCAAGATTTTTTGAACACGCTATTGATATTCTAAACAAAGCGGCTTCATATCAAGGTATAGAGAACAACGAGGAATATTCGGAATTAGCGCAATCTATCATTGATGATTATGAAACATACATCAAAAGTATAGACGAATTGGACGAAAAGACTTCCATGGTATTGGTGCGGGATAAATTGTTTCAGGAATTTGAGAAAATCCAAACTACTCCCGATTTAAATGAGGATATTAAATCCCATAAACCACTTCCAACATTATCTACACCAACGAACTTAGTAATTCCATTGGATAGCCACGAACTCGTGGATAGATCTATTTTTTTCTTAACAGAAAAACCAGCGGGCAAAGCCTTTTTCAAAAAGATTCTTTCAAGTTCTACTCGCTGGTTCCCGATGATGAAAAGAATTGCACGCGAAGAAGGAATGCCCGAAGAAATCGTCATAGTATCTACATTTGAAAGTGCACTTAATCCAAATGCGGTGTCTCCAGCAGGAGCTGTCGGACTTTGGCAATTTATGAGAGCAACAGGTCAGGATTATGGACTTAATGCTCGCCCAAGTATTTGGCTCGACGAAAGGCGCGACCCAGAGAAATCCACGCGTGCAGCTATGAGATACCTAAAAGCATTGCACCAAGATTTTGGCGATTGGTATCTTGCTATGTCTGCTTATAATGCTGGACCAGGAAGAATCCGCAAAGCAATGAAGAAACTTAATAGCTCGGACAGCATAAATTACTGGGCAGTAATGGAAGCACTGAATATCAGAGAAACTCGTGGCTATGCCCCGATGTTCATCGCTATAGCAAAAGTAATGTATAATATGGATAAATTCGGAATTGATCAAAGCAAAATCAACTTCGAACCAGAATACAAATATGACACATATACATTAAACGAACCAGTATCGCTTTCGGCAATCGCGAAAGCTGCTAATACAAATCTAAAGGAAATTCAAGACTTAAACCCAGAGTTGATTAATGGGGCTACTCCTGCAGATTTAGCTGAATATAAAATAAAAATTCCTTTCGGATCATTACCCGTATTTAGCCAGAACTTCCCGAAATTAACACCAGACGAAAAAATGCCATGGATGTATTATGCAACAAAAACCAAAAAGGAATCCCTTGCTTCTGTAGCACAAAAATACGGTGTTTCAATCGCTCAATTAGCCTCTGCAAATGAAAATGTAAGCAAAACGGGAAGATTACCCAAAGGAACAAGAATTAAAATTCCCGTTGGGAAAAAAGTTGATAACACAGAAGAAACCACTTCATCTAATTCAGATAGAAACAATAACAATAGATCAAATTCAATCAGTACTCCACAAGCACCGCAACCAGCAATTATTGATCTAACAAAAAAAAATACAAAAGCGATAGAAAAAAAATACAAAAACTATCCAAGCCATAAAGTAGCAAAAGGCGAAACCATATACACAGTAGCTCTGAAATACGGAATGAGACCATCAGAACTAAAAGAAATGAATGCGCTGCCAATAGATGATGATAGGATTCGCGAAGGACAAATCCTGAAGGTTAACCCAGCGGGAAATTTCAAAGTGGATATTGCTGAAAGCACTCCTTCTAATAATAATATAAGCAACAATATCAGTAATAGCACTAATAATAGAAACACTATTAACGCTAATCCTTCGCAAAACAATAGTATTAGAAGCCAACAACCTAAGCAAATAAAACATACTGTCAAAAGGAATGAGCATCTTGCGCAAATAGCTAAACAATATGGAATAACTATTGCCGATATAAAAGCAAACAACAGAATCGGAAAACATTTGAAAGCTGGGCAAGTCCTAACAATCAACACTAATAATGATGCGCTTAGCTCAAGAACGCCAAACGTTCCTACTCCAAAGGCAAAGACCAATGCTATCCCCGCAACTTATACAGTTCAAAGAGGCGAGAAATTAGCAGATATTGCAGCGAAATATAATCTCGATTTTAATACCATCGCCAAAAACAACAATTTAAAAAAAGGGAGAATAAAAGCTGGGCAAGTGCTCAATCTTCAATTATCAACAAATAACAATATTGCTACAAACCAAAAAGCAGGCGCAAAGAATAAAAAATCTACGCACACTGTCCAAAAAGGTGAAACACTTGAAACCATCGCCAATCAATACCAAGTATCCCAAGAAGATTTGAAAGCGTGGAATCCAAAGCAAATCAAAGGCAATACTGTATTTGCAAATACAGAGTTAGTCATTAATTCAACTTCGGCTGCCCAGAGCAATACCCCAGCAAAAGCTAATACTAAAAGCTCTAACAAAAAGAAAAAGAAATCAGCTACTTACTATACAATCAAAAAAGGCGACACACTCGAGAAGATAGCTCGAAAATTCGACACTTCTGTAGATGATTTAACTAAGGCTAATGGCAAAAACAAAACAAAAGTTTTGCAAATTGGCGAGAAAATTAAAGTAGAATAATAATAACAAAATAAACAAAAAATAATTTCACAATAGATGAGAAATTAATGGATATTACATCATATATTAACGCAAGCACAATAGCCGTAAACCTAAAAGTAAACGACAAAACTGAACTGATAGAAGCTCTGATAAAACTCGCGGAAAAATCCGGAAAAATCACAGATATTTCCCAAGTAAGAAATGCAATTTTTGAACGCGAAAAGCTGATGTCCACCGGCATTGGAGATGGTATTGCTATCCCCCATGCAAAGTCAAATGCCGTATCAGATACTATTTGCTCAATAGCAATTCTTCAAAACCCAGTAGATTTCGATTCAGTTGATAATATTCCCGTGGAAGTGGCTTTCTTATTGATTGGACGCGAACATAATGTAGGATCGCATTTGCGACTACTTAGCAAAATATCGCGTTTCCTATGCGACGAAAGCAAATTGAAGCTAATGAAACAGTGCAAAACCCCCGAAGATGTTGTGCGCCTATTTGGCGACGGAATTTAGAGTTTACAGTAAAAAGGGAAGTAAAAAAACAAAAATGTAGCGGTATAAAAATAGATTATATCGCTACATTTACTTTTTCAATAGTAAGAAGATTGCTTAAATCCTGCGGATTCATACCCAAGATAAAACCACGCTTTCCGCCATTAATATAGATTTTATCTAAATCAAAAATTGATGTCTCTACGTATATCGGCAGTTGAGACTTTGTGCCAAAAGGACTTGTCCCACCGAACTGGTAGCCCGTCCATTTCATTGATTTCTCCTGCGAGGCAGGCTGAAGAGTTTTGCAGCCAACAGTGCGCGCCAATTCCTTCGCCGAGACCTCCCTATCCCCATGCATCAGACATATTAAGCCCTTGCCATTTTCATTTTCAAAAACAATAGTTTTAATAACTGCATGCTCATCTACGGAGAGTATTCTTGCCGTCTGGCTTGTGCCGCCCTTCTCTTCATAATCATACAAAAACTGTTCATAATCAGCTTTTTTAGATTTTAGAAATCGCACACCCTGCGTAATAGGAAAATTTTGACCCATAATTTGTAAAGAAATAGTTGCAAAAATAGAAATTTAGAGACGAGTGGAATAAGAAATAATTATCTTCTTCTTCATACTTCCCTACCTTTCGATAATAATTTTTTGTGTATGGCTTCCGTTATCGTCTGTAAGAGTAAGGAAATATAAGCCATTAGGTAACTTGCTAATGTCATAATCAATTTTATGACTTCCAATTTCAAAATATTGATCACAAAGAATATCTATCTGTTTTCCTCTCTCATCTGATAATAATAGATTTATTTTTGACGGTACAGCAACATTAATAAAAGCAAAGAAATCATTACGAATTGGTGTAGGATAACTTAAATAAGTGCTATTAATACTATTGGAGTTATCAACCCCAGAACCAAAATGAATTTTATATTTATATACATTTCGTTTGTCTCTACAAACTATGGCATCTCCATTTTGCTTTAAATAATCACCCGCTTCTACACCTTTATCAATGCTTGCAATATTCCCTCCTGATCGTATGCTTTGTATATTAATTTGCTTATTATTACTTAATATTAAAAATCTGTTATTACTACTAAATAATATAAAGTTAATATTATCATAAGAAATATCCTCTTCTGGTCTAAGGAGAGATACTATTTTTTTTGTTGGGTATTCTAATACATTAATAACACCTTTTCGTTCCAAGAATACACCTATTTGATATTTAGTTATTGTATCAAATCTCTGGATATAGTATCTCCCTGTTGGTGAAAATTGTATATTAGTATCAATGTATGGTAATCTATCTCTGATGTAGAGATTGTCATAAACATCTGTTTTAATAGTGTAAACACTATCAAGATTCTGATTGAGGATTATAAATGAATTATAGTATAGAACACAACGTCTCCCCTTATACCAGTTGTCAGTCAAGAATGAACGGGTAATAGAAACTCCGAATTGATCATATCCTTGTATAAAGACTGGTCCAGAAGATAGCTCACACATATCTTCATTCTGATATTTCTTTTCAATTTTTTTCTCCTTGATTATCTTCTTAGTAGCTAAATCCCAAAGAACTATCTTGCTTGGATTGACATTGGCAACTATATATTTGTTGTCTTGAGAAACTTGATAAGATACTATTCGATCATCAGCACTATCCAAATGTGCTACAAGAGCCATATCGTCGAAACGATAGAAATTAATAGTTCGCAAATCTTTGCTTAATAATGAGAAAATTGTATCGTTACAGATAAACCTAGGAATATCATTTGACAAATTTTCTACACTATTATTGGGAATTGATTTTATTGTCTTTCCTGTTTCGGAATCTAATATGATTTTATTGTCCACGTCCGAAGCAATAACATATTTATTGGTAGAAGAAAAATACAGAGGTCCGCCAAGGCCTTTATCAGATGGTATCACTTCCCATGCTTTTTCAATTTTAAAGTCTCCCTTCGCAGCATTTGCGTGGAACATTCCTGCGATGATTATAGCCATCGCGAGCATTGTGATT
>CAZGXC010000062.1:0-9117 GCA_964529535.1 uncultured Hyphomicrobiales bacterium
ACTCCTTTAAATGCCTCTTCGAGGGTGATTTCCACCTTTGCATTTACATCTTCTCCGCGCACGGGCTGCTTAGTTGTAGTTTTTCTTTTATTCCCTCCGAAGCCAAAAATCTTCTCGAAGAAGTCCGAACCAGAATCATTATTGGTAAAGAAATCATTGATATTCGAGCGTCTATTTTGGGAATATGCTCCCGAAGGATCTGCTTGGCGATTTTGGCTGAACCAGTCATTCCAATTGAAGTCCGAACTATTCCCTCCGGATTGCCTGAAGTTGGAATAGGAAGAGCCAAGAGTATCGTATTTCTTCCTCTTGTCGGTGTCTCCCAGGACTTCATAGGCTTCGTTAATATCTTTGAATTTATTTTCAGCAGTTTTGTCATTCGGATTTTTATCTGGATGATACTTTTGAGCAAGTTTCCTGAAATTCTTTTTTATTTGGTCGCCAGTTGCCTTTTTATCGACTTCTAATATTTTATAATAGTCTTTATATTCCATTAATCTTCGTATTGTTGTTAATAATTTTTACCACCTATTTTTCACCACATAAAGCAAAAATAGTGGGCATAATCACAGTAAAAATTAAGACGGTATTAGCGTAAATTATTGTTTTGCTGATTGATTTTAGAGAAAACAAGAAATCCGATAATATTTTCAATAATAATTAAAGTTTCAAGTCTTATTAGACGATACTAAAATTACAGTTTAGTTTTAATATTTATTAATAGTTTAGCAATCATTATTTATATCAATATAGTGAAGGGTCGAAAAGGTGAACAGATTTACAATTTTTTTAGCAATTTCTTTAATGCTGGTTATCACAAGTGGATTAAAGAGTTTAAATGCAACAATAATATAAAGGGAACTAAAAATGAAATTAGCCAAAAAAAATCTTATCAACCAGTCCGCATTGTTGTTGACTATAGCTCTAATTATCTTCATATTTTTTAGATTCTTTGTAATTCCCAATACTAACGAGCAAATGTATCAAAAAGCCAGAGAATTTACTTTTATCTTAAAGAACACTTTGAAATATGCAGATGATATAGAAAAACAGGATAAAGTAAGCCAAATTGCTACAAACACTAAGGGTTTGGCATATATATTATTGTTGGACAAAACAGGCAAAGCTGTTATTCATAATGACCCAACTCGAATCGGCAAAATGTTCGATGACGAAGGCACTCTGTCGGCAGCAAGAGACCAAAAGAAGGTAGAACAGGAATACTTGAGAGATAAAGATAATCCAGCTTCTTCGCACTACAGAGAGCGTTGCATTGATATTGTCGAGCCTTTCTATAATGTTAATGGTGAGCATATTGGCGCAATTAATATTGGCTTATCTATGAAATCAGTAGATCAATCTGCTATGGAATATTATTGGCTGATGGGTATTGCTATAGTCATTATTGCAATATTTATCGTTATTATGTGGATGAGAAATAACAAGATGCTAATCCAGCCAATTATTGAAATTAGTATATTGGCTAATGAATTATCAAAGGGCAGTCTCAATTTCAAAAATCATTATAAAAATGATGATGAAATCGGAGATTTATTCACTTCATTTGACAATATGAGAGATACAATAAAAAGTATTATTACTGATATTAATAAATTATCAGAGGAAACCACTAATGGCAACTTAGATTACAGAGCTGATGCAAGCTCATATCGTGGTGAATATAAAGTAGTCATCGAAAGAATAAATGCTACTTTAAAAGCCGTAACAGATCCTATGAAAAATACTATTAGAATGCTTGAAAAGCTCAGTAATGGAGAACTCGAAATCGTAACTATAGAGAGAAAAGGTGATTTAGCCAAACTCAAAGTTTCATTTAATCGACTGATCAATACTTTTAGAGCTATGAATGAAGATGTCCAAGGCATTATTAAAGAAGTGCAATCAGGACACTTCAAAGATGCTCACGCTGATGAAAGTAAGCATAAGGGTATTTATAAGGAAATTATTTCTGGACTGAATGATTTGATAGATGTGCTAAATCGACTGTTTGTTGAAAATTCTGAGACAATAGACAAGCCAGCAAATGATAAGTAGCTAAAGAAGGTCGAAGCCTTGCGGCTCGCCGTGCTAAGCTTGCAGCGGAGGAGCTATCAAATCAGGCTAATTAGATTATTATCTTTTGGCTAAATTCCTTTGGCGTAATTCTTTATTATTCCAAAGCGCAAACCTTTGACGCTCACGCTACAATTTGGATTGCTAAAATATGCTAAAGATGTTTTGAGAGTAAGCACTCCCGCTGCGATAATATCGGCTCGGCGGGGGTGCATATTATATTTATCCACAATATCTTGGACGGAATGAGTCATGATTATTTCCCAGACCTCTTCTATTATTTCCGTTGAGAGTTGGAAGAGATGTATCCTATCGTAATCAAATTCCCGCAAACCAAGGTGAATAGCTGCCACGGAAGTGGGAGACCCCGCCACGGCATACCAATATTTATGGATTTCGCTTTTATCGATTTTATCTAAATTTTCGATAATGAATTTCTGAGCAGCAGATATTTGCTCCAAAGTCGGCGGATGCTGCGGGAAGAACATTTCCTTTATTCTAACTGCTCCGATATTGATGCTTGATTTATATGCGATGCTATCATCTGCTCCGGAGATAAACTCCGTGGAGCCTCCGCCAATGTCAATTACGGTGCAATTATCTCTATCTTCTATGGAACCGATGAAGGTCAGCCTTGCTTCTTCGGGTCCGGATATAATCTCTACTTTTGCTTGAAGCACTTCAGAGAAGAGTTCGGCGGTGTTTTGCCCATTTTGTGCATCGCGCATTGCGGAAGTCGCAACGGGTAGAATAACATCTACATTCTCTGCGTCGCAAATGCTTTTATATCCACTTAGTATTTTTAAGGATCGCTCAATAGCTTCGGCTTTCAGATTTTTATTTTCATTCACACCCTCGCCAAGTCGAGCGATTGCATTTTCATCGCGTATTACTTTGATGCTTCCATCGGCTTCTACATCAGCAATCAGCATCAATATTGTATTTGATCCAATATCAATTCCAGCTACTCTTTTCTTCATTTTCTTCAACCGTTAAATATTTAGAAATAATTATTTTTTTGGGACAATTACTTTTGAGCAAATAATTCGGGTAATTACTCCGCTTTCAGATGGACTGCCACCCATTCATCTTCGAAAATTGATTCAATATGCTTGAAGTTATTGGCAGCGGCTCCGTCGAGGATATCCTGATGATGATACTTCAGAACTCCAGAAATAAGCAATTCGCCTTTTGTGTTTTTCAACGATTTGTAAAATATTGGTAATGATGGCACTACAAGGCTAAGGAATAAATTCGCTACGACGAAATCCGCATCTGGTAACTCGCAGTTTTCAATGTCTATATTTTCTAACTTTATTTTATCTGCTACGGAATTTAGCTCAAAATTCTCTTGAGCATTTTCTATAGACCAAATATTGTTATCGAAAGCAAAGACTTCACGCGCGCCGAGCATTGCGGCATAAATCGCAAGCACTCCGGTGCCGGTGCCGGCATCTATCCAGAATTTCCCGGGGATATTCACTTTTTGCATCAATCGGCAGACCAATCGCGTGGTTTGGTGATCTCCAGTGCCGAAGGACATTTTGGGGTTTATTATTATCTTATATTTTGCACCTAATTCTTCTTTTTTCCATTCTGGAGTAATCACAAGGCTTTCGTCCACTCTAATCGGCTCTACCTTGCTCTCCCATTCTTCATTCCAATTCTTTTCTTCGAGGGTTTCCTCTTTGTTAATGCAGGCATCGCTATCGAACATCTGGACAATGGCGAGGATGTCGCTTCGCATATTATCAGTCCAATCTGCAATTTTGAATGTAATTACAATTTCATCGAATTTTTCTTCGATCCCGGTAAACGGCATTCCTTGTAACAAAGCGAAGACCATATCGTAATATTCTTCTTTAAGGGAGACGTACACGTTAATGTATGTTTTCATCAAACTATTATTCATAATGTTAAAATATAGATGTAAATGAATCGTTAATTATCCTAAATCTCTTACGGATTACAAAAATAAGAAAAATATGGAACAAACTGAACTAAAAGATAGAATAGCGAAAGTAACAGTTTTGGTAATGGATATAGACGGCACCTTAACAGATTGCTCAGTCTTTTATTCTAAAAATGGAGAAGAGCTAAAGAGATTTTCTCTTCGAGATGGAATGGGAATAGAGTTATTGCACAAGGGCGGGATAAAAACAGCATTCTTGACCAGCGAAAATTCCCCAATAGTTATTGCCAGAGCCACAAAGCTAAAAATAGGCAGCGTTATGGTGGGTTCGCATAACAAATTAAAGAGCTTGCAGGATTTCTCGCACAATATTAACGTGCCATTAGAAGAAATAGCATACTGCGGCGATGATGTAAATGATCTGCAGGCAATGCAGATAGCAGGTGTTTCGGCTTGCCCAGCTGATGCAGTCCCTGCGATAAAAGAAATTGCCAACATCGTTTTGACAAACAAGGGCGGCTTGGGTGCGGTTCGCGAGTTCTGCGAGTTAATCCTAACAACTCAGAATAAGCCGATTACTTTGCCAGAGAGCTGGTAATTGAATACTTGTAGTCGTATTTGGCAATTGAAAAAATATATTTAATACAAAAATAATTGTTTTAACATAAACTTTGGAGAAAAAAGCAATGGAAGAAAGAAATAATGGCACTTATGCCTTTTTACTCGGAACAGCTATCGGAGCTGCAGTAGGAGCAATTACTGCTCTATTATTCGCACCAAAAAGTGGCAGAGAATTAAGACAAGACATCTCTGACAAATCAAGTGAAATTTACGGAAAAGCTGCTGATTACTACGTAACTACAAGCGAAAAAGTAACAGACGCTGTAAAAGGCACATACTCCACTGGAGTAGATAAAGCTCAGCAATACGTAAATAGCGCAAAAGATCAAGCAAGCAACTTAATGAACAAAGCTGGCGATGCGTATTCTAACGTTAAGCACCAAGCTGCTGTAGTAAAAGATGCTGCACGCGAGAGCATTAACACCTTCAAAAATGAAGTAAAAAACGCTCAAGAAGGCTAAACATTAACTAATAATTGAAAGAAAATTATGAGCTTAACCCTCGAGACATTCATCATAATATTTATTGTAGCTCTTATCATTGCTATGTATCTAATGTATGCTAAGTTGGGGAAATTCCTCGATTCTGCAAGGAAAGACCTAACCAGGCTTACAGATGAAGTAGATAGATTAACAAAAGATGTGAGCGAGGTAAAATCTAAGATTATTATCACAATGGAAATGACTGACAAGGTGGCGGCTCAAGCATCTGACGTGATCGTCGGCGTAAAGAAGCAAGCAGATAGGCTAAACGATGCTGTGGAGCCTGTTATTAATCTCGTCAATGGATTCTATCATAGAATCGCTCCACCAGTTCGGCAGACGGCTGGAGTCATTTCGGGGCTAACTAAAGCGATTAACACTTTCTTTGAACGCACTACGCAGAAGAAGGCTTAATCAATAATCGATTATTTTCCTTTGAATTGTTTATAAAAAATAGCTGTTCTCAATTTGGGAGCAGCTATTTATTTTTTTGGAAGAATAGCTTTATTTCGTTGCCTCTTCAATTCTCTCAATTATTTCAAATGCTTCTTTATTGGTGTGCCCACAATAGAAGACATCAGGCAGGAAATTCCGGCATACCTCTGGATAATCAGGCGACTTGTGTATTGTGCAGAAATAATTTTCATCTAAATTGCAGCAAAGCACGCCAGCAGGCTTGCCATTTGGCATTCCCGGCAAGGGCGAAGTAATTGATATTGCTATACAACAAGCAGCACATCCAGCTCTACATTCCATTATTTGCTTTCTTGAAATTCAATTTCAAAATAATTCCAAAATAATTCTTATATTTGCAATTCGTTGATAGCATCCTCCCACATAGTCCTGAAGGATAGTGTTGGTAATTATTCAACCCACTGCTTTAGCTGTGGGGTCAGATGCTAAATCGATCCTAGCTTATTATGTAATAAGCTAATCACAAAGATACTTATTTTTTATTAGAAATTAGTATTAATCAGATTATTTATTATTGCTTATTATTTTTTTGGGAAATTCTTATGAATATTTTTAGCGATTTCGTATTTAATACAGAAAATGAAATATATGATACTCTGCACGAGAAGGACAAGCTACGAATCGAGAGAATAGTCTCTAATGGGCAGGCTTCGGAGGAAAACTTCTGGTATGACCAAGACGAAAATGAATGGGTGGCTGTGCTGCAAGGCGAAGCAGAATTAGAATATAAAGATGGCACTAAAATACAACTCGCCAAGGGAGATTATGAGTATATCCCAAAGCATAAAGTGCATAGAGTAAATTATACGTCTGAATCAGAAACTACAATTTGGTTAGCAATCTTTTTTAAATAAGAATATTATTAAATATCAATATTATCAAACAACAATATTTAGGTTATAATATGAGTAAATCCAAAAATATATTACTATGGGCTACTGCCTTTATCCTTATGGCAGCTTTGGCATATTATCAGCGTGTGTCGGGACCGACACACCCCATAAGTAGCAAAATCACTTATAATCAAAGCGAAGTGAAATACAAATTGTTACGCAGTAACAATACTGGCGAGAATGCCCGCACATTCCTTATCGCTCCGAACAAAAGCATCGAGGCTTTTGCGGAATACAAGAGATACAAGAGCCACGACACGCTCTCCACTGTGAAGCTCGAGCGCGCTGGGGATTCCCTCTTGTTCTTTATACCAAGCCAACCCGCAGCCGGCAAGGTGCAATATCAGATTTTCCTTCAAGATATTTCTGGCGCAAACAAGCAATACCTAACCCAAGAGCCTGTGCTTATCCGCTTTAAGGGTGCTGTCCCCGATTGGATATTAATCATACACGTAATATTTATGTTCGGCGCGATGCTCCTCGCTGCTCGCACAGTTTTCGAAGCATTAGCGAAAAGCGATAAATCATATAAGTATACGTTGATTACTTGTATTTTCCTTGCAGTTGGCGGCTTAATTCTTGGTCCAATTGTGCAGAAATATGCTTTCGGAGCGTATTGGACTGGCTGGCCCTTCGGCACAGATTTAACGGACAATAAGACGATTGCCTCTTTGATAGTCTGGCTATTCGCCTTTTATAAATTAAAGAAAAACCCTAAGGATTTCAAATGGGTGATAATCGCATTTGTAGTAATGATGATAGTCTATTTGATACCGCACAGTATGCTGGGGTCTGAATTAGATTATACTAAGCAAATTCAATAATAAATTACTTATTTCAGCTTCTTTTCGGTTTTTTCAGCGGAGAGGATGTATTTCATCAATTGAAGTATTTCCTCTTCGTTCCATTTTACGCTCATATTATTTAACCAACAAATAGCGATGCGGGATTTTGGCTCGAATGCCACCGCAGAGCAGCCACCATAAGTGGAACCAAGTTGCCAATAAACATTTGTTTTGGAATCTATTTGAGTGTTTTTTAGTCCCATATTCCAGAATGTATTGGACTTATCTTTTAGGAAGGTAGGAGATAAGTATAATTCCAGAGTTTTTGTGTCTAAAATCTTACCATCAATTAATTCCGAAGCAAATTTCGCTATCTCGTAACTTGTGGATAAATAGCCACCTGTGGGCAATTTATAACTCATATCGTAATCATAAGTATTGCGGATGATTTTATTTGTATCTAAATAATAGTAATTGCTTTTGTTCTTAATAAAATTCCCTACTCTATCGGGCATAGTATATTTTAGCGTTGCTGGGAAAAGCAAATACTTATAGATATAGTCTTTAAATGGCATCTGCGAGACATGCTCTATCAGCACGCCAAGCAAATTATAGCCATAGCTTGAATATAGCACTTTGGTGCCGGGCTCGAACATTAGCGAATCATTTTTGAAATAATTGAGTGCCTCCTCGATAGTCTTGTATTTCTTTGGATTATTAAATTCATTGTTAATATAATGACGAATACCGGAAGTATGATTTAATAATTCTCGAATAGTAATCGGGTGTGATTTCACTGGAAAATTATGGACATAAGTCTGAATGGTAGAATCCGGACTAACCAAACCCATTTCTATTAACTTCATCACGCCGACGGAAGTGAACATTTTGGATACGCTTGCTATTCGCATCTTGTTATAACTTAGCATCGGGAGTTGTGCCGTTAGGTCTCGGAAGCCGTAATTTTTGCTCCACAATACTTGATTGTCATCCATTACGGTAATCTGCATACCGGGGATGGTAAATTTCTCTTTAATGGAGTTTGCGAATTTATCGCAGGAATCAATTGCAATTTTATAATGCTCGGGAATCAATGCCACTGCGGGCTCTTGAGCCAATAAAGGCAGAGCAAGCAATATCAGAAGGGATAATATGTGCCTAATATTTTTCATAAGCACTATGACAAATATTAATAAATATTATTGCATATTTGTTTAAAAAAGTATCGACGCAAGTATTTTTTGTGTATTGTAATTATTATTTGTTGTTATTGATTGGCAGATATAGAGCATTATTTACTAATCTTCTTCATAGTAATATGAGTAATCGATACCTTTGATAAATATTTCGCGGTCATTGATTTTGGGGCTTAGTGCTTGCTCAATTAGTAATTTTATGGGTTTGCTGTTTACCGCACTTTTTACCATTGCATTCATATAATCTTGTTTGCTGATTTTGCTCCAATCGACGCATTTTTTGAGGCGTTTTTTTAGCATTAAGTCTAACCATATTCGAGTGCTTCTGCCATTGCCTTCCATAAATGGGTGCGCTATATTCATCTCTACATATTTATTAATTATTTCTTCAAATGTTGTTTCCGGCATTGCTTCGATCTGCTTTAATGTATTATCCAAAAAGCGAGATGACGCAAATTGAAAACCGCCTTTCGAGATGTTTTTTTGCCTGATTTGTCCCGCAAAATCATATAATCCACCGAATAAGAATGCGTGTATTTGCTGCAAACCTTTGCTTGTGCCGACTTCAATATCATCAATCAATTCGCTTTCAAATAGGGTGTATGCTTTCTTTTTGCTTTGCCCATCAATGGTATTATCGCTATAAATAAACCAATCTATAAATTTCATCGCCCTATTGTT
>CAZGXC010000062.1:9127-12909 GCA_964529535.1 uncultured Hyphomicrobiales bacterium
AGTATCGGTTAAGCGATTTTTGCCATCGGGGGCGAGTAATTTCAACTGGTTAGTCTCACTAACCAGTTGAATGCCATCATTCTTTAGCTTGTTTTTCAAATACTTCCAATAGTTACGCGTTTTGGTATAGTCTTTTTCATTATTTAATATGCCGACTACGTCAATCACGCTGAACCACCATTTAGAGTTTTCCTCGTCCCAAATGGCTCGCACCTCGCTATCCTCAAAAAAACGTATTGATATTTTGGTCTTGCTCATGGAGTTTATTTTTAGTCTCCTGCTATCATATATTTTTACTGTTTAAAAAACTATCGACGCAAGTATTTTTTGCGTATTGTAATTTTTTGCTGTATTCTATTTGCTCTACTCTAATTATTATTTGTTTCCTGCACTTGGAATCGAATATTTATTTTCTTTTGTGCTTTTCAAATTGTTTATTCCAAAGAATTTCCTTAATTTTGAAGTTCGTTAACTTTAATACTAATAATACGAAAATAATTAACATATAACATAAATATTCTGGATAAAAAAACGATGAAAAAATTAGTCGAATGCGTGCCAAACTTCTCGGAAGGATGCGATGCTGATATTATTGAGGCGATTGCTGATTCTATCCGCAAGACACCCGGATGTACTTTATTAGACGTAGATCCCGGGAAATCTACTAACCGCACTGTTTATACTTTTGTTGGCGCTCCCGAAGCTGTAGTCGAAGGGGCAATCAACTCTGCAAAAACTGCTTATAAATTGATTGATATGAGCAAGCAAAAGGGCGAGCATCCGCGCATGGGCGCTATGGACGTTTGTCCATTTGTCCCTGTGGCAAATGTTACCATGCAGGAGTGCGTAGATTGTGCCAAGGAATTTGGTCGCCGCGCTGCTGAGGAGCTAAATATTCCTATTTACTTATACGAAGAAGCTCAAACCCAAGCGTATCGCAAGAGTTTGCCTGCTATTAGAGAGGGTGAATACGAGGGAATTGCTAAGAAAATTATTAAACCTGAATGGAAACCTGATTTCGGTCCAGCCGAATTTGTCCCTTCTTGGGGAGCTACAGTTACTGGCGCTCGCTTTTTCTTAGTTGCTTATAATGTCAATATGCTCAGCACAAGCAATCAAGCTCATCGCATCGCTCTTGATTTGCGCGAAGCTGGACGCGGTGAGAATGAACCTGGTAGATTCAAAGAAGTAAAAGCTATGGGCTGGTTCGTTGATGAATACAATATGGCTCAAGTTACGGCTAATTTAACCAACTATAAAGTTACTGCTCCTCATACTTTTTATGAAACAGTAAAGGAACTTGCTGCAGAACTAAATGTAGCTGTTGCTGGCTCGGAGTTAGTTGGCTTAGTTCCTTTGGAAGCTATGCTGATGGCTGCGGATTATTATATTGAAAAAGAAAATCTATTTATAATTGACGAAGAGCAGAAGATTCGCCTTGTGATTGAAAGAATGGGGCTTAATTCTGTTTCTAAATTCGACCCAAATAAGCGAATCATTGAATATCTGATTAAAGAGGAAGCAAACGAACCTCTCGCTAATTTGACTTTGCGCGGCTTTATTGAAGAAATCGCCGCAAGAACTTCAGCTCCGGGTGGTGGTTCGGCTTCTGCTGCAATCGCTGCAATTGGAACTGGATTGGGTTGTATGGTCGCTCAGCTAACATACGGCGTTCGTAAATTCGAGAATTTAGAAAAAGAGATGCGCAAAATCATACCTGTGCTTAATAAATCCACTATGGATTTAATTCCTATGGTTGATGCTGATACAAATGCATTCAACGATTATATGGACGCATTGCGTATGCCAAAGAACACTGACGAAGAGAAGGCTGCAAGAACTGAAGCAATGCAAGCAGGACTAAAGAAAGCTATCGAAATTCCGTTCAAGACTATGTACTTAGGTGATGGTGCTTGGGACATGATGATAGAAGTTGCGAAATATGGCAATATCGCTTCAAAATCTGATGTAGAAGTTGGGGCTCGCTCCCTCGAAGTCGGAATTTGGGGTGCGTATAAGAATGTATTAATCAATATGCCGGGCATCAAAGATGAGCAATTTAAAACTCAAAAACTCACCGAAGCCGAAACTATTGTAAATCGCGCTAAAGCTAAATGCGAAGAAGTTCTGAAAATATTAGACGAAAGAGATAAGAAATAATCTGTTCCACAAAAGATTTTAGAGCAGCAGATTAATATCAATAATTCAGCCCCTCCCAAGAAAATTGGGAGGGGCTTTGTGTTTAGAAGAATCACCCCGCCCAAAAGTACGGGGTGGATAGCTTTTTATACATCTATCGCTTTCATTATCCTGTCAGTCTCTACTAATGCTACGATTATCTTTTGATAATGCAAAATATCTTCGAAATCCAAATGCCTGTCCTTGCGGTCCTTCAGCCACTTTTGAGCGGGCTGATAACCTCCGATAAAGAAATTCCAAGCTATTTCCGGCACGTTGGCAAAATACTGCGTTTCGTTTATGTAAACTTTGCCGTCTTGATATGTTGGTTTAACTACCACATTGTCGCCATCGGTGGGATATTGGGTTATAAGTTGGTCTAACACAGGGTGTTCCAATAGATGAATTTGCCGTATTTCTCCACCTAATTTTACTAATCGCCAAAATTCTTCTATGTTTGTAGGATACGGCACACGCGGAAAATCTATCTTCAAAAATTCCTTGTATCGTTCGCGGTAGCTGGGCGAATGGAGAACGGCGTAGATATAGTCTAAAAGGTCGATAGGAGAGAAGCTATTGGCTGTTAGCTCTTGGCTATTAGCATTTTGCTTTTTTTCATTGGTAAAAGATAAACCCAATTCCTCGGCAATTCTATCAACAATTTCAGGATTTAAATTCGGTGTGCGACTGCCATCGGGGGCGTAAAGGTAGAGGGGGAAAATAGAGGTTATCTCGCTTGTTCGGTTAGAAACATAAGAACTTTCAATTATATTTTTTGACATAAGAGCGTGAAAATAGTTATTCCCTGTTTTAAATTGTTTGCAAAGAGCTAACCCTACATTCTTCCCATTTATTAAATGTTGCATTACTTCACTTCTTGGCATACAATGAAATCCTTTAGATTTTCCAGTGTAGAAAGTCCACCTATCATCAAATGGTCTGTAAGAAATTTTGGTAAAGACACCTTTATCGGGCAGGTGGTTTTGTAAATCCTTTTTTGCATAATTCACTTGCCAGTCTCTTACATCTTTTCCTAATTTGAATTGATTTCGTGCCGTTTCGTCATCTAATTTTAAAAATTCTGTGATTGTTTCTTCTACACTTTGTTTTGAATTGTGAATGGTAAATTCATCTCTTGCTGTAACAATACCGGCAGAATTTTTAGGAAACAGTTCACTTACCGAAAATCCTTTTTCATATTCGCTTAGTTCATCAAAATTTTTTGGCACAAAGAAGTAGTTTGGTGCTTGGGGTGCGAGTTCCTTCCATTCAATACTGCTGATTGATTGCTTGTTTAGGAAATCGAATTTTTCCTCACGTTTTCCGTATAGGTCGAAATGGAATACTTGGGTTTTATCGGGGTTCATCGTATTGTTTTAATATATTGATAAAATCTTCTTTTAGAGGAATAATGGTTTGGTATTTTGAGGCAAAAATTTGGTTGTTATCTTTTGGCAGGGTGATTTCCACCATCGATTGGTTTTTGTGCTTGCAAAGTAATTGGACGGGTAATTTCCGAGAAAAGTTCTCGGAAATTAATTGGTTTTCAAATTTCCGCAAACCGTTCTCGGAAATTTGAAATTGATTAGTATAAGAGGTGTAAA
>CAZGXC010000063.1:0-10714 GCA_964529535.1 uncultured Hyphomicrobiales bacterium
AAATAGCTACAAAAATAATATTAATAATTAGATTTCGCCAAGAAATGCTTTAGAATTTGCTTGCTCAATTGTTATGGGGGGGGATGTTATGCTATTTAGCAATAAAAATCAATTAACATCGTTTAAATCCTTTTAAAAAAGGTGGGCAACTCTAATATAACAAATGAAACTAAAGCAAACTACAACGATTAATCAATTTGATGGCAAAAGCTATAGAATTAGTCTAATTGAGGGTGTAGAGGAAGAGGCTGTACTAACTCATTATCTACATAATTATAAAGCTACTGAAAAACAATATTACGGAAAAGAAGCAATAAATATCTTAAATAATTACGCGAAGTATGACCAGTCTGAAAACAATCCCCCAATTGTAGCAGATAATGCTTTGCAGCATCTATTATATGAAGTAGAAAATGTACCTTTTCCGACCCCTGATAATTATTCATTTAAGTTTATTGACTTGTTTGCAGGAATCGGAGGCTTTAGATTAGCACTACAAAATGTAGGCGGAAAATGTATTTATTCAAGTGAATGGGACAAAAGTGCTCAAATTACGTATCGTAAAAATTTTGGAGAAGTACCTTTTGGAGATATTACCAAAAGGATTAATAAAAATTTCATACCTCCAGATTTTGACATATTGTGCGCTGGTTTTCCATGTCAGGCTTTTTCAATTGCAGGTTATCGAAAAGGATTCGCTGATACAAGAGGCACATTATTCTTTGACATTGAGCAAATTATTGAAAAACATAAACCCAGAGTAGTATTTTTGGAAAATGTAAAAAATTTATTTTCTCATGATAATGGAAACACATTTAGAATAATAAAAGAAACCCTTGAGCTAAAGCTTGGTTATAAGGTATATGCCAAGATACTAAACTCAGCAACACATGCAAATATTCCACAAAACCGTGAAAGAATATTTATTGTTGCTTTTGACCCAAAACAAGTTAATAATTTTGAACAATTTGAATTTCCTGAAGAAATTAAACTAACAAATACTATTCACGATTTTATTGAAAAGGAGAAACAAGATGAATCATATTATTATAAAGAAGACCATAAATATTATCCCGAACTTATTAAAACGATGTCTTCAAAAGATACTGTATATCAATGGCGTAGAGTTTATGCAAGAGAGAACAAAAGCAATTTATGTCCCACATTAACTGCCAATATGGGCACAGGAGGACATAATGTACCACTTATAAAAGATGATTTTGGGATTAGAAAACTAACACCAAAGGAATGTTTTGCGCTTCAAGGATATCCAATTAATAAATATATTATTCCGGAAATAGCGAATACTAAATTATACATGCAAGCTGGAAATTCAGTAACAACGACTCTAATAGAAAGAATTGCTAATAATATCTTAAAAGTTTTATAATTATATCTTAATTAATCTAACCACGGATAATATATTAAGAAATATCGCGTTATAATTTGTTAGTAATGACATAACAAAAAATATCTGATGTTTTAGAAAGGTTGCTATTATGAAATCATTCGTAGAAATTGATAATGAACAAAGTGGAAACTATTTGAAATTACTTTCTGCTGTCTCTAAACTTTCAGGTTTATTCAGTGAAAGCGCAACACCATTTATTAATTATCGGGTTGCTGAAAATATATTTTGTAAATCTTTTAATGCTACTAATTTGTCTCGCTCGGATACAGCATTTGACGCTAATTACAATTCAATCGGAGTTGGATTAAAAACTTTTATTGTCAACTCAACAACTAGCAGTGAAAAAGTAGCAGAATTTAATTCATTATCTCGGGAATTGTCTAAGTACAAAGGTAAAGAACTTGCTACAAAAGTTTGTCAAGAAAATAGAAAAGCATTGATGACAAATCCGAATACGGCATTGTCCAATTGGCTTTTGGGAAATATCCTACAATTAGAAGAAGGTGAATTAGCTACTATGGAGAAATTAGATAACTTGGGATTTGACAGCGTTATGGTTATTAAAGATAGCGAAGGCAATTACTCAATAGATATAATGAAAACAGATAGCTATGCTGCATTTACTGCTGAAGAATAACAGAAGACCTCTTACATAAACCTCAACCACCCCCTCCTTTTCTGAATATTTCTCCGATTCATTCGTCTCTATGAGTTGGAAATAATAATAGTAATTGAAGTATGAAAAAAGAACAAGTAATAGATAATATCGAAAAAAGCGGCTCGAATACTGTAATCGTGCCGAAAAATATCCCCGTCCTCCCGACAAGGGATATTGTGATTTTCCCTGTGATGATTTACCCGATTTTAATCGGTAGAACTTCTACGATGAAGGCTGTTTCCAATGCTATGGAAAATGAAAAGTTTATTTTTATCACAGCACAAAAAGATCCAGAGACTGAAAAACCAACGCTCCGAGATATTTATAAAAATGGAACTATCTGCAAAATCATCAACGTCCTGCGATTACCAAATAACATGATTAAAGTATTGGTAGAGGGCGTGATGCAGGGCAGAATAAAGAAAGCTCGCAAAAAAGATGAATATCTTTATGCCGAAATTGAACCGATACAATTAGAATATAATGATAAAGATCTCGAGACGCAAGCGACTATCAAAACAGCAAATGATCTCTTTACTGAATATATTAAATCGAATAAGGCTATTCACAATGATTTGACTGTCGCATTCGAAAATATTAGCGACCCATTACGAAAGCTATACTTTGCCGCTGCAAACCTTACTTCTAAGCCAGAGATTAAGCAAAAAATATTAGAAGCAAAAACCATTGAAGAGCAGTATTTCCAATTAGCTTCGATACTAACCGAAGAGTTAGACGTAATGAGATTGGGCGAGGAAGTCGAGGACAAAGTCAATAGCTCAATTCAAAAAATGCAAAGGAAGTTCTATATCCAAGAGCAAATCAAAGCTCTGGAATCTGAATTGAGCGACGAAGACAAGGTCTCCCCTGATATTACTGCGCTTCGCGAAGCTATCGACAAAGCAAATATGCCTACTTTGGCTAAAAATAAAGCAGAAGAAGAATTTGAGAAACTAAAAAAGACATCGCAAATGTCGCCTGATTATGGTGTTTTGCGGAATTATATCGAATTAATGACCCAGCTGCCTTGGAGCAATTACACAAAAGATGACATGAATATTAATCATGTCAAAACCATCCTCGATGAGGATCATTATGATTTAGAGAAGCCCAAAGATAGGATTCTGGAATATATAGCAATATTAAATCTAACAGGAAACTTAAAGCGACAAATCCTTTGCTTTGTGGGACCTCCCGGAGTTGGCAAGACATCTCTTGCGAAGTCTATTGCTCGCGCCTTAGGCAGAAAATTCGTGCGATTCTCCCTCGGCGGAGTTCGCGACGAAGCAGAGATCCGCGGTCATCGCCGCACCTACATCGGAGCTTTGCCCGGCAAGATTATCCAATCAATGAAGAAGGCAGGCGCAGTCAATCCCGTCATATTACTCGATGAAATAGACAAAATGGCGAATGATTACCGTGGCGATCCAGCCGCTGCACTTTTGGAAGTCCTCGATCCTGAACAAAACAACAACTTCAATGATCATTATTTAGAGGTTGATTATGATCTCTCAAACGTCCTCTTTATCACAACGGCAAACGTCCGCTATGATATTCCCGGACCTCTACTTGATAGAATGGAAATCATTGAACTTGGCAGTTACTTGGATTATCAAAAATTCGAGATTGCGAAGCGACATATTATACCAAAAATCATTAAAGAATATGGAATGGAGGCTTGTAACGTAAAATTCGAAGACGATGCCATCTATAAAATCATTCGCGAATACACCAAAGAAGCGGGAGTCCGCAATTTAGAGAGAGAAATTGGCGGCGTATTAAGAAAATATGCAAAAGATTTAATCTCTGATTTCAATGAAAAGCATCCCGAGGTAATTGAGGAAATCTCTATCCGAAATAAACAAAAAGAAGAGAAAGCAAATTCCGCAAAAGCCAAGAAAGCTGTAAAAAAAGAAGAAGACGCGGCAAATGCTAATATTAGTAACGATGCGGAATCCAAAGAATTAAATGACAAAGAAACAAATAAAGCCAACGCAGATAATAAAGAAGCAGCTATTTCTTTGGAATATATTGGAAGCAACGCAATTTTCTTGCGCGAAATAAAGAAAACAAAATTAAAGATTACGCCAGATACAGTAGAAAAATATCTAAAAGCTCCGCGCTTCCGCAATAAGAAAGAAGATTTAGAGCCAAAGGTTGGAGTGGTTACAGGGCTTGCTTGGACTAGCGTCGGCGGTGATATTCTGCCCGTAGAAGTAAATATAATGCCTGGCGCAGAGAAGCTAACTCTTACCGGAAAGCTCGGCGACGTAATGAAAGAATCAGCGATGGCTGCCTTCACCGTCGTAAAATCTAATTTAGAGAAATTCGGCATCCCAGAAAATACTTTCGAGAAGAAAGAAATCCATATTCACGTCCCCGAAGGCGCAATCCCCAAAGATGGACCATCAGCGGGAATTACTATGACACTTGCCCTAATCTCCGCAGCTACTCAAAAAGCTGTGCGTGGCGATATAGCAATGACGGGAGAAATCACTCTCCGCGGAAATATCTTGCCAATCGGCGGTCTAAACGAAAAGCTACTCGCTGCGCGAAGAGCTGGCAAAATGACTGTATTAATCCCTGATGACAACTTAAGAGACGTAGATGATATAGCTAATGAAATTAAAGATGGGATAACAATCATTCCTGTAAAAACAATTTTTGAAGCGCTCGCGCACGTCTTCGCTGAAAAAGCTCCGGCAAAGAAGCCAAGAGCCACGAAGCAAGCTACTCCGAAGAAAAAATAGTAACGATTAATAGGGAACAGATATGAATGAGAAACTAACAATCGAAGCAACTAAAAAAAGACTCGACGAAATTGAAAAAGAAATAAAAGAGCTGGAAATCACTAAAAAACAGCTTAAAGATAAATGGCTGGCGGAGAAGAATATTATTCAAAAAATCAGCCAAGTTAAATCAAATATCGAAGAGACAAAGAGAAATGCTGAAGACCTCGAGCGCAAGGGCGAATTAGCAAAGGTCGCTGAATTAAGATATGGCGTCATCCCAGAAATGGAGAATGAACTCAAAAACGAAAATGAGCATTTAGACCAAATTCAAGCGAATGGGAAAATGCTAAAAGAAGTTGTTGATGCCTCTGATATTGCGGAAGTCCTTTCAAAATGGACTGGCATCCCTGTGCGCAAAATGATGGAAACCGAAAGGCAAAAGCTACTTAAAATAGAAGAACAGATAAACGAGAGAGTAATTGGTCAGGAAGACGCAGTAATTGCCGTGGCAAATTCTATTCGCCGCTCCCGCGCTGGATTGCAAGATGCTAATCGACCAATCGGTTCATTCATCTTCCTCGGTTCCACTGGTGTCGGCAAAACTGAACTAGCGAAAGCTCTTGCGGATTTCCTATTCGATGATGAAAATGCCATCGTGCGAATCGATATGAGTGAGTATATGGATAAATTCTCCGTTACTCGTTTGATTGGCGCGCCTCCCGGATACGTTGGATACGAAGAAGGTGGGCAATTAACGGAAGCAGTGCGACGCAAACCATATTCAGTGGTGTTACTTGACGAAATCGAGAAGGCAAATTCTGATGTATTCAATGTCCTCCTCCAAGTCCTTGATGATGGTCGACTAACAGATGGCAAGGGTAGAACAGTGAATTTCAAAAACACTATCATTATCATGACATCGAACCTCGGTAGCGAGATTATTAATGATAAAATGGAGACCATCGCTCCCGACAATAAAGAAAGCGTGATGGAGCAAATCAAAGTCAGCATGCTTGAACTAATGAAGCGGACGATGCGCCCGGAATTTCTTAATAGAATCGACGAAATCATTATCTTCAACCCATTATTGCCTCCTGAAATAATGAAAATTACGGCGATTCATTTGGATAAATTAGCAAAGAAATTACAGAAAGAAGATATTAGCATAAGTTACTCACCGAAGCTCCTAACTTTCTTAGCGCGGGAGGGTTTCGACCTGCATTTTGGTGCCAGACCGCTAAAACGCACAATCCAAAAGAATATCGCAGATCCATTAGCAATAGAAATACTTTCAGGAAAAGCAAGCCACGGCGACTCAATCTTCATAGATTATAATGAAGCTACCGGCGTAACTTTTGAGAAAGCTATTGCGTCTTAATAACTGATAGATAATATCTATTTTTACAAAATAATGATAAATAGACAAATGACAAATTTGATAATCAAAATGTGGATAGTGCTAATCATAGCACTATCTTCATTTCAAGCAGCAAGCAGCGCAGGATTCGAGATGCAAGCAGGCGAAGAACTCACCTACGACGTTTCGTATATGGGCGTTAGCCTCGGAACAATAGTCATTACTACAAGTAAATTGCAAAGCGATGACAATATCCAGTATTATAATACCAAAGCAGATATTAGAACGCATAAATCCATTCCATTCGTTAAGATTAGCGTGGATTATAATAGCCGAACAGACAAGAGCGTAACATACTCCCATCAATTCTTCGGTGATTATAAAAGTGGCGATTATTGGGATTTGCACAAGATTTTCTTTAATTATTCAAAATCGAATATTTATATTTCCAAAGAAAATAAGAATGGCAAATATTTCGAGAAATCCTACTCTAATAGCAAAAAATTCTCCGATGGATTATCAATCTTTTTCATAGCGAGGAACTTCCTCACCACAGGTAAAAGAATTACCGTCCCGACAATCGTGGATAAATTACTTGAATCTACAGAGCTGAATTTCACTGGAAAGGAAGCACCTATCAACATCCCAGCAGTTAAATACCCAATCAATACGCTTTATTTCAATGGGAAAGCAAACTGGACAGGAATTTATGGTCTAAGCGGCGGATTCGAAGGATGGTTCTCCAATGATGACGCAAGAGTGCCAATCCGCGCAAAACTAAATTTATATCTCGGAGCAGCCCAAGTAGAATTAATAAAATGGAAGAGAAAGGGTTGGGAACCACCCAAAAAATAAACGTGAATCAAATACAGCAAATCAATATAAGCGTCTTCTCTGACTTCGATGGCACAATAGTCAAGCAAGATATTGGCAACGAGCTTTTTATCCATTATGGGCAATTCCAGCCATTTAATTCCATGCTGAAAGCAGGAGAATTAGAGATTAAGGAATATTGGAAGCAGGTTTGCTCCACGCTTCAATTGCCCGATGGCGTCGATTCGCTAAATCCAGATTTCTTCCGCGAATTTATAAAGCAATTTGATATTGACCAAAACTTCAAGACTTTTTATAACTTTTGTATTGATAATGGCATTTCCATTAATATCATTAGTGATGGCTTCATTAACTATATTCAGCCAGTCTTAGCAGAATTGGAGATAGAGAACGCGAAGATTTTCGCTAATGAATTAAAAATCGTAAGTAATAACAATAATAATAACGATAACAACAGCAATAATAACAAAGTTATCACTCCCCACTTCTATGGTGCAAGCGAAAGCTGCGAATGTATGTGCGCCAGCTGTAAGAGAAATAGCGTAATTACGCAAACCCCACCGGATAATATCATCGTCTATATTGGCGATGGGCATTCAGATTTATGCGCTGCCGAGCATTCAGACATAATTTTTGCTAATAGCCAGCTTTCCGCTTTTCTGAACGAGAAGCGCATCCCACATTATAATTTTTCTAACTTCTTCGATGTTTATAGAATTTTTTCTAACATAGTAAAAACAGGGAAATATAAAGTGCGGCATCAAGCCCATTTGAATCGCAAACGCGCCTGCGAATGGGAATAGGATTAAATTTCCATAATCAAATATTACTTTGCGACCAGCGTCTCGGATTCATTATCACTTAAACATATAAACGGTTGTTAACATGAAAATAGATGGAAAAATAAACTCTAATATGCCGGATGTAAAGAATATTGGAATAAACACAAGTCTTTTGCTTGTGGCAACAATGGCGACGCATTTCTTGAATCCATTCATGGGTTCGGCGGTCAATGTAGCATTAAAGAAAATTGGGACAGAATTTACCATGTCCGCTGTTGGATTAAGCTGGGTATCAATGTCCTATCTTCTCTCTTCGGTGATGTTTTTAGTGCCATTTGGCAAGCTCGGGGATACCTGGGGACGCACCAAAATGTTCCTTTTCGGCACAATATTATTTACGATTACAACGCTGCTTTGCGGGATGGTCCCCGATGCATCAATTTTAATCGCAATACGTGTGGCGCAGGGAATTTCATCAGCGATGATGACGAGCACATTAATGGCAGTAGTAATATCAGCATCTCCGCCAGAAAAGCGCGGGAAGGTAATCGGGATGAATGTCTCTTCAGTCTATGTTGGCTCATCTTTAGCGCCGATGTTCGGCGGATTTATCACTGATGCTTTTAGCTGGCGAGTATTATTCTTTGTTGTTGCTGGTATCAGCGCAATGATTTCAATATTGGTGCTTTGGAAGCTAAATAAAGAACTTTCCGAAACAGTAAAAGAGAAGTTCGACTTCAAAGGCACTATTCTGTATATGATTTCTATTTCGATGCTGATGTATGGTATGTCGAAACTACCGGAGATAACAGCAATATTCCTAACGATAGCTGGCTTGCTTGGTTTGCTAATATTTGCGAAAGTGGAGCTAAGCGCACAATTCCCCGTGCTAAATGTTCGATTGTTTACGAGCAATCGCGTCTTTGCGATGGGTAATCTATCCGCCTTGATTAATTACGCCGCTACATTCGCACTAACCTTTATGCTTAGCCTTTATCTTCAATATGCAAAAGGAATGGAGGCGAGAGAAGCAGGCTTAGTGCTAATGGCACAACCAATATTGATGGCGATTGTCGCTTCTTTCTCTGGAAGATTATCCGATAAAAAAGACCCAAGAAAATTAGCCGCTTTGGGCATGGGAATTAGCTCGCTCGGTTTATTTATTTTGAGCTTTATAAGTGCGGATACAAGCATAATCTATATATTGGCGGGCTTAATGGTATTGGGCATAGGCTTCGGGCTGTTTTCATCGCCGAATACGAATGTAGTGATGGGATCAGTAGAGAAACGCGTTTATGGCTCTGCTTCAGCTATTTTGGGAACAATGCGTAATACGGGAATGATGTTTAGCATGGCTATTGCCTCTCTTGCCATCCATTGGTTTATGGGGGACGCAGCCATTAATGCTGAAAACATCCCTGAATTGATACATAGCACACAAATAGTATTCGCAGTATTTACAGTTCTGTGTCTTTTCGGGATTTATACATCTTTGGCGAAAGCGAAGGCGATTCCCCAAGAAGTTCGCTAATAACTATCTATTGATAAGATCCTATCGATAAAATCACAACATTGAATTCAGGAAATCTTTCGTCTATGGCTTGCAATTCGCTATAATCGCAATATTATGATCCGGAGACGAAAGATTTATATCTTTTCCGCAATTATCCTGCTAAAAAGTATCATCTCGCGGCGGCAGAATTTCTCCTTATTCGTAATTGGTAACTGCCATTCATCATCATTTTGAACAATATTGATTTTGAATTTCCCGTATTTTTCGAGGACTTTCACGTGATATTCATGCACTTCATCTACGTCAGTTGCGAGATATAATTTACCGCCAATTTTTAGAAGATTGTAATACATATCAAGTGTTTCGGGGATAAAAGCGCGCCTCTTGATTTGCTTTCTCTTCGTCCAAGGATCGGGGAATAAATAGAAAATCCTATCGAAAGAATCTTTTTTGAGGAAGTGCAAACCATTAATAACGCTATACCACAGGACTGCAGCATTTGGAATATTCTCGCATTTTATTACGTTTGCCGCCCACTTTGCTATGCCTTCCCTCACCTCTATCCCAAGGATATTATCATCTGTATGGATTTCAGCATAATCAAGCAAAAAGCCAGCTTTCCCACATCCAACGTCGAGGATATTTGGGGATTTGCCGTTAATGAAGAGAGTTTCCGGCGATAAAGCTTCAATCGTCGGTGGGTAATTCTCTGGTAATTCCGTCAATTCACTTGCTGGAATATAGCATGCTGGGTTGGTGTGATGACGCAACCTCGGAGGGTATGGATATTTTTGATTATCAATTATCATGATACGAATTATAGTCATTTATTAATGGGTTACAAAAATACGGAATTTTGATAATTTATAAAAAAATAAGTTAGGGGCTAAGAGATCTAATTATGAATATTTGATTAAAAGATAGTAATATTTGCAAGTGGGGAGTTTTCCACATTATTGTTAAAATTTGATTAAGACAATTAAAAAGGAGGCATAAGATTTTGTCCTATATTTTTAAGAAATATCAAATAATCAGAAAGAAATCTTCAAAAAAATAGAGTATTTTGCAATTTTTTTTGAAAAAAATTTGTTTATTTCAAAAACTTACGATAATTTGTAAGGTTATAAGTTGTAACGAGCCCAAAAGGGCAATTAAATATGGATAATATTGCAATTTTGATGAAAAATATAATTAATAATGAAAATTATTTGGAAAATTTTAGTTAAATTGCAAGTCCAAAAATTAGTATAGAGTATAAAAAAATAAATTTATAAATAAATTTAAGGGATTAATAATATGTCAAAAGGCGGCGGTGCAGGTAAAGTATATTTCGTGCTTTATTTAGCGGTAGTGCTAGAGCTATTGATCATCATCGTAGAAAGAGATGAAGCAGAAGAAGGATTGCATAAAAAGCAAAGACAGACTAT
>CAZGXC010000063.1:10724-12493 GCA_964529535.1 uncultured Hyphomicrobiales bacterium
GCGTGGCGGCCGGCAGGGGCAGGGCCATGCGCCGCAAATAGTCGAGAGCATCCTATCTCAGCTACAAGCAGGCTCAGGCAGCGAAAGTATCAATACTAAACCACAAGACCAGATCACAATGCTCGAACCGGGTGCAAATGCAAGAGAAGAACTCGGCGTAGACATTAAACCAGACAGAAAGTATTTCGTGGAAGTAGGCGTAACAGACGTAGCGGATGAATTGATGAGACGCGACGGCGAAGGCGACAATGACTACTCCCAGAGAGTGCTTAAATTAGTAGAATTGGGCAACGTAGAGGAGCTTGAATACCAGATTTTCTTTAGCTCTCATCCAGACCCAAATAATGCCCCAATGTTCCAGAGCGAAGATACTCTGATGAGGCAGAAAGTTGACTTTACGAAATTCTCTCCTGGGCAAACTATCCAGGGACCAAACCAAGAAGTTTGGGAGTTCGTAGGAACAAAAAAATTAGCTCTGGATAAAGAAAAAACATTCCAGAAAATTTCTATTACCAAACAAACCAAGAGAGTAGAGCCTAAAGAATTAGACCCAGTCTATAAAATGGTGGCAAATGTAGGTGCATCTATGGCTCCGGGTAGCTGCCAGCAGGATAGTGTCTTCTACTATTCAGTAGGCGCAACTGACCTCTCCAAAGGCGTAAAGAAAAGAGTATTCGGAGTGAACTTCGAGCCTCAGAGAAAAGCCGGATGGTATAAATTGAGATTCGTATCTCATACTAATAAGATTCTGGGCGTAAGATCTACACAAAAGCCAGGGGATATTAGCCCTGATACAAAAATCAATATCGGAACTGTTCAATTGACAGTAGGCGATTTACAGAAAGTAAAAAGAGAACTCGAAGCAAGGCTTAATGAATATGGAATGCCAAGCGACGACATCCTTAATAAAGAAAATGATATTGACAAATTTGAAAACAAACTGCGCGAAGCTCAGCAAAAAGCATTCAAATCAGAAGATGCAAGAGATATTATCAGTAAAATACAATTATACGGATATATCGCTAAATTGTTAGCTCCGGGCAAATCTATTTACTTCCCACAGAACCACGGAGCATTGGAATACAATATCCGCGTGATTTTACCGGAAAACAAAGGAGCAACTCCTGAAATAGTATTACCGCAAGTTAGAACATTCGATAAGCTACCTGCTGCATTCCAATTTACAATAAGCCCATTCATGGGAGAAGGAAGCAACAGAGTAAGCGGTATCGTGAAAAATAGCAGCGGTGCAACAGTAGCAAACATAAACTCTTCGCCAATGACCCAAACAGTTAATGGCACACCAATTCCAGCACCTGGACGCGGTGGCAAGAGAGAATACCTTGGAGTAGTTGATAAAAACTTAGCTCCTGGTAGATATACAATAGTTATGACCCATACAATTGGCGGAAAATCTACACCTCGCGAATCAGAATTGCAAGTATTCGACGCAGCTCTAACAAGCGAAAACAGAGAATTCCTCCAAAGAAGATTCGATAGAGCATATTATGGCACATACCACATGGGTAATACCTCATTCGTGCCGGCATCTGGCGGTGCAATTAGATCCGAAGAATTTAGAATTTACTTATCTACCGATGATATGGGTAGCCAAGTATCTCCAATCGAAGGATTAAGCATTCCACAGAATAAAGCTCCATACCTGAACTCTAAATCAAATAGCGTCAAAATGAAGCTCACTTGGAAGCAACCAGAAACTGGAAAAGAAATAGACATATTGCAAGAAATTTCAGCAGATATTAAATTGA
>CAZGXC010000064.1:0-6095 GCA_964529535.1 uncultured Hyphomicrobiales bacterium
TCCTGCCGCCGAATCCAACGGAGCGAACAGCCAGCATCGGCGGAAATGTCTCGACAAATGCTTCGGGTTCCCGCACTTACTTATATGGTCCAATGCGTAACTATGTGCAAGCTCTACAAGTTATTACTCCAACTGGAGAGATACTAAACCTCAGCCGCGAGCAAGGCATTCCGATTATCGATAATCATTTCGAGATTATAGCGGAATCAGGCACTGCCATCCGCTTGCCCATTTTGAAATATGATATTCCAAATATTAAGCACTCTGCTGGATATTATTCAAAACCCGATATGCACCCAATTGATTACTTTATTGGTGCGGAGGGAACGCTTGGCTTATTATCCGCAATTACTTTAAATTTCATCGAAAAACCAGAGAATATTCTCGGGTTAATTATCTTTTTTGATAATGTATATAAATGCATCAATTTCGTGGAAGAACTTCAAAGCCAAAGAGTTGAGAAAAATGCGCCAAATTACGAAAGCAATACAAATCCAAATCCGCGCTTGATTGAATTTTTTGACAAATATAGCCTTAATATGTTACGCCAAAAATATACTCAATTAAATACTAAATGCGAAGCAGCTATTTGGATAGAGCAAGAAATATATCAAAACGAAGATACAATCATTGAAAATTGGTATGAACTCATCGGTAAATACACGGAATTGATTGATGAGACTTGGGCAGCTCAAAGCCAAGAGGAGCATCTAAGATTCCGCGATTTCCGCCATACCCTACCAGAAAAAGTATACGAGACTATTGCGCAAAACAAGCAATATAAAGTAGGCGTTGATGGAGCCGTCCCAAATGGAAATCTTCGTGCGCTCTATAATCATATCTCCGAAAATGCAGATACATTCAATTTAGACAGAGTAATTTATGGGCATATTGGCAACAATCATTTACACGGAAATGTATTTTATAAAAATGACTTAGAGCATTCTAACGCTGAAGAGTTTTACGAAAAAACTATTAGTCAAATATTGGAAATGAATGGCACTGTATCGGCAGAACACGGAATCGGCAAGCTAAAAGTAAAATATTTATACCAAATGTTTGGCGAAGAAATAATGCTACAAATGCGTGAATTAAAACAAGCCATCGACCCTGAATTATTAATCAATCAGGGCAATCTATTTACTTATTAGAACAATAGATAATATTTTACTCATATATCCGTTTCTATTGATGTATTAATAACTTATAACGATTGGACGACTACATGATGAATGAAAAAGTCTTAGCAGCTCTAAATGAGCAATTTACGAGAGAATTATTCTCCTCTAACTTATATTTAGCTATGTCTTCTTACTTTAGCGAAAAAAACTTAAATGGATTCGCTAACTGGATGAGAGTGCAAGCAAAAGAAGAAATGGATCACGCAATGCTGATATATGATTATATCATCCAACGCGGAGCAAAAGCTGTGATTTCAAGCATAGAAAAACCTAAACACGAGTGGGAAAGCACATTAGATGTTATTTCCGATACTTTAGTTCATGAAAAATATATTACTCAAAGCATAAATGAATTAAATGGCTTAGCAATTCAAGAAATGGATTACGCAACTACTAACTTCCTACAATGGTTCATAAAAGAACAAGTGGAAGAAGAAGCAAACGTATCTGACCTGAAAGCAAGATTAGAGCTATCAAATAACCATCACGGTCCACTATTTATGCTTGATAATGAATTAAAAGCAAGAGTCTATGTTCCTCATACAATAACGGCTTAATAAATTATGGCTCCATGCCATAAATTATAACTTCATATCAGAAATTATGGTTCCGTGCCATAAATCAATATAAAAAAACAACCGTTTAGATAATCTAACGGTTGTTTTTTTGTTAATAGTTATTTTGTTAATAGTTCATAAATAAGGAAGAGAATAGCATCAAACGCTCCCCAAAAAAAATTAGGAGTCGCTTGAAATGATATTTAGGAAATCAGATGCTTTCTTATATTCTTCTTCTAACTCAAATGTAAATCTTTCTAAATCCATGGAATTAAGATCTGGATAAATATCGCATAAGATAATCCAAGGCTTTGTCTCCGCCATATTAATTGAAGTAAATCCTTCGTAAATCCCAGCTCCCCACATCTCGCAAAGTAAATCAGCGAAACGCACCACAGAAACCAATGCCTTAGATGTGCTTATCATATCAGGGTCATTATGATGCCCGATAATATTCACTAATTCGCTTGGTAATTGCCAAAGCTTCGCTATGTGTTCACCAACGGTTAAGTGATCAGCACCAAAGACCTCCACCTCAGCATCGATATCCATCATTCCATTGTTAACGGTAAGATCTATCACTTGCATATACTTTTTGGGGTCAAATTGTAGCATCGCAATTTTGCCAATATCGTGGAGCAATCCACCGATAAACTCCACTTCCTTAAAGCTTTTATTGATTTTATGGCAAATCGCTTTAGAAATAACAGCTGTGCAAGAAGAATGCCACCAGAATTTATCCATTACCTGAGACGCACCAGATTTGGAATTCATCAAGAAGCGAGAGAAAATAGAAACACCCAGCACGATATTCGTTAACCTATTCAAGCCCAAGGTTACTATTGCTTGATGAATAGAAGTAATGTTTTGCTTTACCGCATAAATAGGAGAATTTGCCACTCTCAATAATTTTAGCGTCAAAGATGCATCGGCTTCTATTATCTGCGCGATCTCTCGAATATCTGTATCTTCATTTTCCAATAATTGCAATACTTTAGATGCCACTGTTGGCAAAGTAGCAAATTCTTGGGTTTCTATTAGTGCTTCAATAAACGACATACTTTTTTTATATGTTTAAATTTCTCTGAATGTAAATATACGAATATCTTTTGAATATTATTGTATAATACTTCATAAAACTTCTTAACAATTTGCTATTGATGTTAATATTCCTTGATTGGATTATCGACAAATATTTAAAATTATAAAACAAAAAAGAAATAATTGTGTAAAAGAAACGATATATTTCCAAATGTATTGATAATCAAAAATAAAAAAATATATAATTATATAATAAATTTTACATTTAGATTAAATAAAGTAGGGGGTAATTCCTCTTTATATTATTATTTTTAGATTTTGCAAAAAGACGTTAAATGGAAAAAATTGATGTATTGGTTATTGGATCGGGTCTATCGGGACTAATTACGGCACTTTCGGCTGCCGACGAAGGCAAGCAAGTCTTATTGTTAACCAAGTTAGATACTCTCCTAAGTGGTAACACTCAATATGCTCAAGGCGGGATTATTTATAAGGGAATAAATGATTCACCCGAAAAATTGGAAAATGATATTGAAATCGCTGGGGATTACCATAGCTTTGCTCCTGCCGTCCAGCAATTAGCAGAGATGGGTCCTGAATTGGTCGATAATTATCTAATAGAGCGATGCAAAGTGCCTTTTGATATGAATAATGGCAGATTAGATTTAACTGCCGAAGGGGCGCATTCAGAGCATAGAATTATACATTCAAAAGATAAGACAGGGCTAACGATTCACGAAGCTGTAATCGCCGAGCTCGTTAAGCATCCGAATATCCAAACCCGCACCAATACAACTGTTGTGGATTTGCTGACTTTGTCGCATCACTCAAGCAATAGCAAGGATATTTATGAAAAACCTGCTTGCTTCGGCGTGTTCGCATTGGACAATGAATCCAAGAAAGTTTATCCAATTTTTGCGCAACAAACAGTGCTTGCCACTGGCGGCATCGGGCAGTTATTCACTCACACATCTAACCCCGACGAAGCCACAGGCGATGGTTTAGCATTAGCTTGGAGAGCCGGCGCTCGCTGCTTTAATTTGGAGTATATTCAGTTCCACCCAACTACTTTTTACCATAAAGGTGGCGATAGATTCTTAATTTCAGAAGCTGTTCGTGGAGAAGGAGGCAAGTTAGTCGATAAAAATGGAAAGCCATTTATGCATGAGTTCCATGAGCAGGGCGACTTAGCTCCGAGGGATATTGTGGCTCGCAGTATCCATCATATTATGCTTCGCACCAATCACCCATGTGTTTATCTCGATATTTCATTTAAAGATAGCAAATGGCTACAAGAACGCTTCCCAACTATTTATAAAAACTGTAAGGATAGAGGCATTGATATTACCAAAGAACCAATTCCTGTGGTCCCAGCTGCTCATTATTTCTGCGGTGGCGTAGGAGTGAATTTAAATGGCAGAACATCTCTTCAAAGATTATATGCCGTGGGAGAAGTAGCCTGCACAGGCGTTCATGGCGCAAATAGATTGGCTTCTACATCATTATTGGAAGCTATAGTTTGGGGACATTACGCAGGAAAAGATGCCGCCATTAATTGCAGCGACGATCCTTATTACCCAGATATTTATGCTTGGGAATCAGGAAATCAGTATATTGATCCCGCGCTTATTGCTCAAGATTGGACGACTATTAAGAATTCAATGTGGAATTACGTGGGATTGGTCAGAACAAAAATTAGATTAAGCAGAGCAAAAGCTATTTTCAGGCACTTACAAACGGAAATCGGGCAATTCTACCGTGAAGCTCAAATGACAAAAGAAATTGTGGAATTAAGAAATGGAATCGAATGCGCCATCGCAATAACGCAAGAGACTATCGCAGCACGCACAAGCAAAGGCACGCATTATCTGAAAGAATAAGATGATATAGAGGCAGTAAAATGTCAATCATTGTTTACTTCTATTTTGGATTATTATGAAAATGTTAGAAATTATCCTTATTTTTGACTTTCTAATTATTTACATTTGATTTTAATTTTATTACAATATCATTACCAATGTCAGAAAAAGTCCGCAAAATGTTCTCCGATATTTCATCAAAATATGATTTGATGAATGATGTGCTATCCTTTGGGATTCACCGATTATGGAAGAAAAAATATATTAAATTACTGAACCTTAACTCTAAATCTAAAGTATTAGATTTAGCATCTGGCACAGGCGATATTGCCTTTGAAGAATATAAATACACGAAAGACATCACGGGCTCGGACTTCTCCGAAGGAATGCTCGAAGTGGCTCGCCAGAGGGCTTTAGAACGCCAAATAGATATGCAATTCATGCAAATTGATGCTTTGGCTATCCCATTTCCGGAGAATCAATTCGATGCCGTTACTATTTCTTTTGGTATTCGCAATGTCGATGACGTCCCAAAATGTTTAAAAGAAATGGCGCGGGTCTCCAAGTCTGGTGGTAAAGCTGCTATACTTGAGTTTGGTCAGCCGACAGGTTTTTTCGCTTATATTTATCGCTTTTATAGCAAATACATTATGCCACTTTTGGGCAAGATCATCGCTCGCGATGCTGATTCCTACACCTATTTACCAGAAACTGCTGCTAAATTCCCATCGGATAAGGCTTTTGTAAAAATCATGAATGAAACGGATTGCTTTAGCCAGATAAAGACGATTAAACTAACTTTCGGCATTGCTTACATTTATATAGGAACAGTGAAATAATGGCAAAGATAAAATATTGGCTTTTAGCGACTCGTCCGCGCACTTTATTTGCTGGATTAGCCCCAGTTATGATTGGCTCGGCGATTGCGTATTCAGATGGAAAATTCCAACCGGCTTTAGCAGGCATTATTATGCTTGCTTCCTTGCTTATTCAAATCATTACCAATTTCATTAATGAAATATATGATCACAAAAAGGGTGCTGACACAGCTGAACGCAAAGGTCCCCAAAGAATGGTGGCAAGCGGATTGATTTCTCCAAAGGAGATGCGAAACGGTGTAATTCTACTCTCTATTATTACGCTTATCCTTGGAGGGTTTATTGTCTATTATTCTGATTATTATATCTTGCTCGTTGGCGTTTTATCCTTGCTTTTTGCATATTCATATACTGGCGGTCCGTATCCTCTTGCATATAATGGGCTTGGCGATATTTTCGTCTTGATTTTCTTCGGTATTATCGCCGTATGTGGCACATATTACGCATTAAGCCTTGATATTACTTGGACTGTATTTCTGGCATCGCTTGCTCCGGGCTTTCTCTCTATGAATATTCTCGGAGTTAATAATTATAGGGATATCGACACAGACAAGATAGCGAACAAAAACACTCTACAAG
>CAZGXC010000064.1:6105-12430 GCA_964529535.1 uncultured Hyphomicrobiales bacterium
CGTCTTTATATGTTTTTGATGGGCTTGGCTATCTTGGTTCCAGCATCTCTATATTTTTTAACTGGAAAACTGCCGCATCTATTACCATTATTGACAACGCCATACATGGATAAGCTAATTAATGAGTTGAAGACTAAAACAGGAGTGGAGCTAAACTCTGTATTAGCCGGCACAGGAAAGCTCGTTTTTATTCATGCTTTGCTCACTTCATTAGCTTTTGTTCTTTGGAAATAATGATCTTGATTTAGCTGATTTCCTATTTTGAATACTAATAATTACAAGTAATAATCATAAGGAATAATCACGAGGAAATGGAAGATAATAAGCAATATATGCAATACGTTGTGTTCTTCGGAATACTTGTATGCCTTGTGATTAACCTCAATAGTTTTGAGATTCAATCTTGGGACGAAGGACTTTACGCTTTCCGCGCTCTCTCGATATTTGATTCACATAATATGATTGACCAAACTAATGGAGCACTGGGAGGTTTATATTCCTCTACTTCTCCGCCATTAAGCATTTGGGGCATTTTCGCATCAATGAACATCTTTGGAGCGAATGAATTTGGCGTGCGTTTCTTTTCGATGATTTGCTCGCTAATTTCTGGAATCCTTATCTACAACATCGCCAAGCTATTCGTTGAAAAAAAATGGGCATTGCTTGCGCCGATTCTGTTAAATTCTGCATTGATTTGGAATAACTTCTCGCGTCAAGCAACGACGGAAATTCCTCTCAATATGCTGTTCCTCCTTTGCTTCTGGTTGATTTGCAAAATCTATCTCAATAATTATCTCCGCAAAAATATTATTTATGCGATTTTCTTCGCTCTCAGTTTTGCTACTGCCTTGCTGACGAAAATTACTATTTCACTTTTCCCATTGCTATTTGTCCTAATCTTTATTTCTTCCAAGGAATTAAAAGAAAAGAAATATCTGCTAATTGGGGCTTCGATATTAGCATTGCTACTTGCTTCTCCATGGTATATCTATATGATTAATACTTATGGTCATGAATTTTCAGATGCTTTGTTTTTACCTCATATCAGCACGGCTGTTGAGGGAAATTCACGCTCCAGCGGGATTTTTTATTACTTCAATTTACTGCTAATCAATTTGCCAATTCTTGCGTATTTAGTTTTCATATTTAAGGTTTTCGGACAAAAATTATACAATTCATCTCGGCAATTTAGCGAAAACTTTTTCTTAATTAATATTGTCGCTTGGTTTGTTGCTTTCCTTGTTGCGTTTAGTTTTTCTGTTACGAAAAACCCTCACTATCTTACTTATCTCATCCCTCCGATAGTCCTATTATTGATATATATTTTTGATAGACTTCATTCAATCGAGCTTAGCAATGGTTCAATAATCATTTTTCTAATATCTATTTTTACATCATTCTTATGGTCTTCGCTGAATGGATTCAGACAGAGTTTTAAGCAAATCCTTTCAGATTCCTTGCCGAATATCATAATCGTTTATTTCTCCATAATTCTTGTAGTAATAATTGCCGTCAGTATTCTTACTCCAAAGCTTCGCTCTCAATTATCATATTATTTAAGAAGTTATGGATTGATATCAACGCTATCCGTCTTGCTGTTATTAAAGATAGGATATAATAATGCTATCATTGACCCTCGTATTAGCTTTACTTCGCAAAATTCAATAAGATTCTTGAAAAAGCAACAGATCAATTCTTTCGTCTTGCTGTATAATCAACATAATGAGGGCGATTCCCTCTTCCCGCAAATGAAGTGGTATCAAAAGCATGAAAATTATTCTCCAGATATTCAACTTTACAAAATATCTCCAAAAACGATTGATTCCAATTCCATCAAGCAAATAGCTGCTTTGGATAATGAGTATATTCTTTATTATGCCGATGACGGATTAGCAAATGTAGAACCAGCAGTATTAGAATTGCTCCGCACTCGTCTATTAATGAAGAACTTTGGCAATTATTTAGTTTTCTCAAAATCAGTAATATCAAGATAATTATAATAAAATATACATTTATGAAATCAATATCTAAATATAGCATCGCCTTTATTATAGCAATAGCAATACTGCAATTTGGATGCGCAAGCATTCCGAAGCAATTTGCTTCATTCAGCATCAGAGGTTCTGATACTATGCTGAAGTTAGTAGAACGCTTAGCCGAAGAATATATGAAAACCCACCCCGGAATTTCCATTTACGTAAGTGGGGGAGGTTCCGCAAATGGTATCAAAGCTATCAATCGTGGCGAGTGTCAAATCGCAATGGCATCGCGAAAATTAACAAATGACGAAATAAAAAAGATTGCGGATAAATATTATTCCATCGCCGTTTCTTACTTAATCGCAAAAGATGCGGTGAGCATATATGTATCGGAAAGCAATCCCGTAAAAAATATTACATTTGAGGAATTGCGAGGAATATTCGATGGTAGCATAAAGAATTGGAAAGAATTGGGCGGCAACGACGCAGAAATTACGCCAATTATTCGCAATCCAATGTCCGGAACACACCTCTTCTTCAAGGAGCATATCCTCAATGGGAAGGAATTTACAAATAATGCAATACAAAAAGCCACTTTCGACGAAGTGCTTTCCGCGATTTACGCTAATAAAAATGCAGTGGGATTTGGAGGCATAGGTAATTTCAGCAAAGTTCGCCATCTGTTCATTAATAATATTGAACCAATCGAGGAAAACGTCATCAACGATAAATATCCACTCAATCGCTATCTTTACTTTTACACTGTGAAATCCGCTGGCGGTGTCGAAAAGCAATTTATCGACTGGATAATCAGCTACGATGGACAAAAGATAATCAAAGAATCCGGCTACGTCCCAATTTGGATGATAAGATTTTAGCACAAAACAAATCTTTTCTTACAATAATTAAAGATATAATACTTTTATAGACCTAATACATTGATAATTGTAGTTTATTTTATTTATTTAGAAGAGGCAGTATGGGTATAGAACCTATTTTTTGGATCACTCCAATTGCTTCCCTGTTTGCTATATTATTTGCTGTATATTTTTATAAGCAAATGATGACGCAGAGCGAGGGGACGGAGGAAATGGCGAAAATAGCTGGCTACGTCCGCGAAGGAGCTATGTCGTATCTAAAGCAACAATACAAAGTTGTTACTATTGTTTTTATCATATTGGCGATTCTCTTCGCCATTATGGCGTATTTCGGTTTGCAGAATAATTGGGTGCCATTTGCATTCCTGACGGGTGGGCTTTTCTCTGGATTAGCCGGCTTTATTGGAATGAAAACCGCAACCTATGCGTCTGCAAGGACAGCAAATGCAGCCAGACACTCACTAAACGCTGGGCTTAGAATCGCATTCCGAAGTGGAGCGGTGATGGGTTTAATCGTTGTTGGTTTGGCTCTATTGGATATTTCTCTGTGGTATTTAATCTTAAATGCTTTTGTAACGGATTTAGATCCTATTCATAAAAACATGATGATTACTACCACTATGCTTACTTTTGGTATGGGAGCATCCACTCAAGCTTTGTTTGCTCGCGTCGGAGGTGGTATCTACACCAAAGCAGCAGACGTGGGAGCTGATTTAGTCGGTAAAGTAGAAGCTGGCATTCCCGAAGACGATCCGCGCAATCCCGCCACCATTGCCGATAACGTTGGCGATAACGTTGGCGACGTCGCCGGAATGGGTGCTGATTTATATGAATCTTATTGCGGATCTATCCTTGCGACAGCAGCGCTTGGTGCAGCAGCTTACGGTGGCTTCGGGGTAGTCCAACAAACGAAAGCAATCCTTGCTCCTATGTTAATAGCAGCTATAGGCACTTTATTATCAATTATTGGTATCTTCTTAGTTAAAACTAATGAAGGCGCCACAATGAAAAAGCTTCTACGCTCGCTTTCTGTTGGCGTAAATGTCAGTAGCGTGTTAATTATCGCAGCTACTTTTGCGATACTATATTCTCTCGGTATCGATAATTGGGTTGGACTTTCTCTATCTGTAGTAGTTGGATTACTCGTCGGAATAGTGATTGGTCAATCAACAGAATATTTTACTTCTCAATCATATAAACCAACTATCAGAATTGCCGAAAGTGGCAAAACTGGTCCCGCAACTGTTATTATCGCAGGTTTGGGCACAGGAATGATGTCCACTTCAATTCCTGTTCTCGCAGTCGTAATTGGAGTAATTTTCTCTTACTTATTTGCTACTGGATTCCCATTCTCATTAGAACACATTTCTACTGGCTTATATGGTATTGGAATTTCCGCAGTCGGAATGCTATCTACTTTGGGCATTACACTCGCGACTGATGCTTATGGTCCAATTGCCGATAATGCCGGAGGAAACGCTGAAATGTCGGGTCTCGGCGAGGAAGTAAGAAAACGCACTGATGCTCTTGATTCACTTGGAAATACAACAGCAGCTACTGGCAAAGGGTTTGCTATCGGCTCTGCTGCTCTTACTGGATTAGCTCTCTTGGCATCTTACATCGAAGAAATTAAAATTGCTTTAATCCGCCTCGGCGAAACTACCATTACAATTAATGGAGAGATAGTCGAAACAGCAAAAGCGACTTTTGGTAATTTCATGTTTTATTATGATATTCACTTAATGAACCCGAAAGTCCTCGTCGGAATGTTTATCGGTGCGATGATGACCTTTATTTTCTGCGGTTTAACAATGAACGCCGTTGGAGCGGCTGCTCAAAATATGGTGGAGGAAGTCCGCAGACAATTTAGAGAAATCAAAGGCATCCTAACAGGAGAAGCCACTCCAGATTATTCAAAATGCGTTGAAATATCCACCAAAGGCGCGCAAAGAGCAATGCTTTTGCCATCGCTATTGGCAATTATTACTCCCGTGCTAACGGGCGTAGTCTTCGGAGTTTCTGGTGTGATGGGATTGCTTGCTGGCGGACTTAGCTCTGGCTTTATTATGGCAATCTTTATGGCAAACTCAGGTGGCGCTTGGGATAATGCTAAAAAATACATTGAAGAAGGCAACTTCGGCGGCAAAGGTAGCGAAGTTCATAAAGCTACTGTTGTAGGCGATACCGTTGGCGATCCATTCAAAGACACATCTGGACCATCACTCAATATTTTAATCAAGTTGATGAGTATGGTTGCCATTGTCGTTGCTGGATTAACGGCATCATTTAGCTTTTTATAGAATCAGAATAATATTTCAAATACAAAGGAGGCATTTTTCAATGCCTCTTTTTTTTGAGTAAATTCATTTTTTTATCAATAATTAACAATTAGTTGTTAATTTTGCATTCCATTAACTAACTAAAACAACAATTTGAAGACATATAAAGCATACATTTTAGCGGCAACAAGTGGATTGCTATTTTCTATAGCATTTCCGCCCTTGCCATTTGCATTTCTTGCATTTGTTTTTGCTGTGCCATTGCTCTTTGCCTTGGACCAGAAACCAAATCATTGGTTCCGCCTAAGCTATACATTTGCTTTTATTCAGCACTTGTGTTCATTGTGGTGGATTGGCAGCTGGCAAGAAAACACCGATCCCTATTTAATGGTTTCCGGAATAGTTATTGTGCTATTCCACCCATTTTTCTATTTCGTGCTATTCGGGGGATATAAATTCTTCCGAAAGCGGCTAAACCTCGATGCTTCCTTGATGGTGTTTCCATTGCTCTGGACGCTTTATGACTGGCTGACATCCACGACTGATTTCGCATTCCCTTGGCTTTCCCTTGGTTATACTCAAGTCAATAGTTATTATTGGAATCAAATTGCTGATATTGGAGGAGTGCTACTCTTGGGTCTGTTGATTGCTTTCGTTAATGTTTGTATTTACAAGCTGATAACTATTTATTCAGAGCATCGCCTAAATTTTTCGGCTTTTTTCAAGCTAAAGGATGTGCGGAAATACGCCAGCATTGCGCTATTGTTAATTATTCTGCCAATGATTTACTCGGTCATTCGCGTTAATCAATTTGAGAATTACCAAAGCAAAAAGAACCTGAAAATAGCTATTATACAGCCGAATATTGATCCATGGAATAAGTGGAGAGTGGGAATTTACGATAATATTTCTCGGCATGTCAGAGTGCAGGATTCGCTAATTGCTCAGGGACAAAGCTTTGATTTAGCTCTTTGGACAGAAACTTCCATCACATACTCAAGCCCTGAAACCAATAGCAAACCATATAACTTGCCGATGCTCCAGTCTTGGGCAGATGAACACAAGGCTTCTATTATCAGTGGTTTCTCGGAATTAGTGTTCTTTGACAAGAAGGAATCAGCACCATCGACTGCGAAAAAATTCGGTGATGAAAATCGGTATTATCAATTATATAATGCGTCGATTTTAA
>CAZGXC010000065.1:0-12423 GCA_964529535.1 uncultured Hyphomicrobiales bacterium
CAGATAATAATGGCCATTTAAAGAATGCCGGCCATCATTGTTAGTTTTTCCCATGCTTCAAGTTCAACAGCTTTACTCCATTCTATAACAGCAGATGAATAATCAAAATCAATATTGTTAGAATCGTTAAAAACCAACATAAAAACACATTCTCTATTGATTATGATTATTATGAGAAAGAAGGAAATATGGATGAAGATCCATCAAAGGTAATAGGGGACACAATAGAGCTATCCAAATCTGAGGACAGTGATTTGGGTGGTTATTTCCCTATACTTAATCAACGAGTGATAATGCCAGCTATTTTTAGCAATTTAGCTTCAAGCTACAGCACCAGAATAGAATTACTCGATTTAATATTAAATGAAATCATTGCCCGCCATGGATTCTCATTTCCTGATGATCCACAAATGAAATCAGTGTTTAGTGGAAAAAAATGGTATAAACCTTCTATTAATGACATGAATGCAATACAATTAACTAATACGGAATTGATTAACGTCAATTTACTAAAAAAGGCAATTAATTACTCAAAAGAAAACTTAAAATATGAATAATATCTTTACAAATTTGCTTTATGCTCTATTAATACTATGAAACTTTATAGAATTTATCATAGATTAGCCAATTCTTCTTTATTTACTCATAAATATTTCGTAATTTTGTAATCTTTTTTATAATCAAGCAAAGGTGTAAAATTAATGGATGTAAATCGTAGTAAGTTAGTAAGAGATTATCTATTTCTGACTTTAGGCGCAGCAATAATGGCTGTGGGTATTGGTGTGTTTTTAGTTGATGCGAAGGTAGTTCCCGGGGGCGTCAGCGGTTTGTCTATGTCATTGCATTATCTATATGGTTGGCCCGTTGGTATATTGATGTGGATCCTCAATATCCCTCTTTATTTATGGGGAATCAAAGAATTGGGTTCTGCTTTTGGATTTAGGACTTTCTACTCCTTTACCATTAATTCATTCTTTATCGATTACTTTACAGGAACTTCTTGGTTACCATTTTTGCCACAAATCAGATTACAAGATACGGCAACAATTCAGGGATTGCTTCAGCATGACTTCTTTTATACGGTTTTGCTCGGAGCGGTTTTCTTAGGAATCGGCTTGGGTGTCATCTTTAAATTTAAAGGAACTACTGCGGGTTCAGATATCGTAGCATCAATAATCAACAAACGCTTTGGTATTAAGCCAGGAACAGCAATAATGATAATAGATTTCTTCGTTATTTCATTAGCGGGAATCGTTATCGAAGTAAAAGGATTAGCTCCCGCTACTTCTACTGCTCTAACTCTTACGCTTTACGCATTCTTCCTGCTCTTTGTATCGAGTAAGCTAATAGACGTAATCATTGATGGTTTCAATTATGCAAGAGTCGCATATATTATCTCAGATAAATATCAAGAAATTGGCGATGCAATTATGAATGATGTTACTCGCGGTGCTACTTCAATCAAAACTCGTGGCTTATACAGAAACATTGAACGAGAAATGATAATGACCGTCCTCACAAATAAAGAAGTACCCAAACTGACGGATACAGTTAGAAATATAGATCCTAACGCTTTTATCATTATTAACGACACTCACGAAGTATTGGGTAATGGATTTAGAAGAAGAATATAAAATATTTCTTTAAGCAATACCATGAAACAATCAAAAACAATAATACTTATTCTCGCAATAGCAATGCTTTCCGCAATGGGTCTTAGTAGCAATCAAACTCTATTAAATCAGAAAAATACAGCTAATTCTTCCAAAGAGATTGATGCTAACAAAGAACTTGAAAAGTGGAAAATTGAACTTGTAAAGAATAATTTTATTGGTTCCGAAGTTGATTTTGAATCATTGGAAGATCCTGCTGCGGAAAAATGGATGGAAGAAAATCCAGAACAGGCGAATGCCCTCCCAAAAGATGCTGAAGATTATAAAATAGTCCGAGCAGATTTCAACAAAGATGGAAAGAATGATTTACTAATGTATTTCATCTCTTATAATGCCATAGGGCACAATGGCGGATCGCCATACTACGCGAAAATTGTATATTCTGACGGCACCAGCAACACCTATTTGATGCAGGAAATAATGGAAGCAATCTTGAATAAATACAATCAGATGCGGAAAAAAGATATGAAATTAAAGAAAGTCTCAAAAGAGTATATGGATGAAGGGACTTCAATTTCATACAAAAATGGAATAGTGGGTGATTTTTACTTATATGCTGATGGGGATTGCCATGCCGCTCCTTCATACCAAGGCGAGTATAAATATGATCCACTTAAGAAGGAAATTGAAATCAAAATCTCAAGGGATATTAAATAATAACAATAGAGCTTTTTGATAGGATTCTTTCTAAAAGGATTTTTCTCCTAAAAAAGCACAAGAAATGATAGAATTATATTTCGTATTATTAGGCATAGCCGCAGGAATATTATCCGGATTATTCGGAATTGGAGGAGGAATCGTGATGGTTCCTTCTCTTATTCTTTTATTCGGAATGAATATTCTCGACGCAAATGCTACTTCGCTTGCAGCTATGCTATTACCAGTAGGAATATTAGGAGTAATAGCTTATCATAAAGCTGGACTGTTGAACGTAAAAGAAGCTCTTTGGATTGCAGGAGGCTTGTTCATCGGCTCATTCTTCGGTGGCGAACTTGCCGTCCATATTAACGAGACTGTATTAGCATATTTATATATAATCATATTATTCTATATAGCAATCAGTTACCTTGATTTGCCTGTTGTTTTTAAGAATAAACAAAATAAGCCCAAAGATACAACAGATAATCGGAAATCTATCCAAAAACCATTTATTGCCTTCGTTATTGTTGGCATCGCAGCAGGAATATTTGCGGGTCTTTTTGGGAAGGGTGGAGGAATAGTAATTGTTCCAATCCTTATCTCTTTATTTAATTATGAGCCGAAAGCTGCAACTGCTACCTCATTGGCAGCATTGCAATTACCAGTAGGTCTCCCAAGCGTCCTAATATATGCAAATGAAGGACATCTTAATATCTCATTTGCAGCATTTATTGCGGCAGGTATTGTAATCGGAGCATTTATTGGTTCAAAAATTGGCGTAAAGCTCCCAAGCAAATCCTTCAAAAAAGTATATGCTCTTTTTGTTTTCACTGTTGCAATCTATATGATTACAAAGTATATTTGAGTAAATAAAACAAGATATAACAACAAACCTCAACTTCGATTAAAAAGTTGAGGTTTATTGTTTATTGAGAGATATTATCTAAATCAGATTATATCTTGTTTTCTTTTTTAAATTCTTCCATAAATTTAACTAATGCTTCCACTGATTCGATAGGACAAGCATTGTAAATAGAAGCACGGATACCGCCCAATACTCTATGACCTTTTAAGTTTGTCATATTGTATTTAGCTTTTGCATCTGCGATGAATTTTGCTTCTAATTCAGGATTCTCTAAATTCCAAGTAACGTTCATTAAAGAGCGGTCTTCTTTGTTCGCAACAGTTGGCTTGAAGTAATCCAAGTTTGCATCCATATAATCGTATAGGATTCCAGCTTTTTTGATATTGTTTTGCTCAATAGCTTCCAAGCCACCTTGGTTCATAATCCATTTGAATACTTGACCAACTACGTATGTATTGATACAAGGAGGAGTGTTGAACATTGAATCTTTATCAATATGAGTTTTGTATTTAAGCATAGTCGGAACAGCTTCCTTTGCTTTCGCAGCGAAATCCTTGCGAATTACTACCATAGTAACTCCAGAAGGTCCGATATTCTTTTGAGCACCAGCATAAATTAAGCTGAATTTAGAGTAATCCATTGGACGGCTCATGAAGTCGGAAGACATATCAGAAACGAGAGGAATATTAGGATCTACATCAGGAATAAAGCTAAATCTTGTGCCAAAAATAGTGTTATTAGTAGTATAATGCACATAGTCAGCTTTAGGGTCAAAATTAAAGCTACGAGGAATATAATTGAAAGTTTTATCTTCTGATGAAGCTGCTACATTTACATTTCCTACGAATTTAGCTTCTTTGATTGCATTTTTTGCCCAGTTACCAGTATTGATATAATCAGCAGAAGTATGAAGGAAGTTCATTGGAAGCATAATAAATTGCATGCTTGCACCGCCACCAAGGAATAATACATCATATTCATCTGGGGATAAACCTAAAATCTTTAAAGCATTTTGCTGTGTTTCTACAAATACTGCATCGTATTCTTTTGAGCGATGGCTCATTTCCATGATGGACATACCCAAGTTGTTATAATCTAATGCTGCTTGGGCAGTTGCTTCTAACACAGGGATTGGCAACACGCCTGGTCCTGCTGAGAAATTATAAGCTCTTTTCATTATAATAAATCTCCGAAAATTATTTATTTAACATGTATAAAATTTAAAGTCTACGAAATTACGACAAATATTTGATATTTCATAATTTATTGATGGCTTGTGTAAAAGAATTGTCTTTTTCTTAATACATGAAGCAAATTTATATATTTTTCATACCATTAGTAAATGCTTCGACAGTATAAAATGAACCACAAATGATAGAATCTGCTGTGATTTTCTCAAAGGCTTTCTCGGGAGCATCAAAAGTATTGATACTTGCATATCCTAATCCTTGAGCTATCTCTGAGAGTTCTGCAATTCTGGCAGCTCTCTCATTTGCTAATTGAATAATGTTTAAATTCTCGCAAATTGGCTTTAGTTGCCCAAGCATAGCTCTTATATCTTTATCGTGCATTGCTGCGAAATAGATATCAAATTTCTGATTTGCGAAAGGTGAGAGCTGAATAGTCTCTACTAAACGCATTATTCCTGCTGGATTATGAGCTACATCAACAATGATTTTTGGATCTTTGGAGACTAACTCTATCCTCGAGCTAAATCCAGTATTTTGTTTTAAATTGAGAAGACCTTTTTTGATAGTTTCTTCATCTAATGGGTATTTAAATTTTAAATTATTATATGCAGCAATTATTGCTTTTAGATTTTGGACTTGGTGAAGCCCAGCGACCGGCAAGATCATTTGTTTGTAAGTAAAAAAGCCATCTTCTATATCGCAAATAACGTTTAAGTCTTCATCAATAGTAACATTCGATGAGTTTATCCAGTTTTCAATAAATGCGATTGGGGTATTATTTTTCTTTGCATGCTTGATAAATAGCTCTTTGAGTTCCGGATGTGTATCTGCGATTAATGTAGGAACTCGTGGCTTCATTATCCCGGCTTTTTCTAAAGCAATCTCTTGAAGTGTTTCTCCTAAAAAGTCTTGATGATCTAAATCAATTTGCGTAATAATGGATAGAATAGGTTTTACGATATTAGTGCTATCCCAAGAGCCACCCATGCCAGTTTCAATAATGGCAATATCAACCTTGGATTTTCTAAAATAATCAATGGCAAGCGCTGTAGTAATCTCAAAAAATGTTGCGTTTATGCGTTTTGCATCTTTAAAAAAAGTATTTAAAATATCGACGATTTCCTGATCGGATATTTCTTTACCATTAACTCGAATGCGCTCATTGAACTTCGAAATATGCGGCGAAGTATAGAGACCAACTACTAATCCGGCTTCTTGGAGAATCGAGGCAAGCATATTGCACACAGACCCTTTACCATTTGTGCCAGCAACGTGGATAGCCTTTATCTTTGTTTCGGGATTCCCTAATAATCCAAGTAATATTTTAATTCGTTCGAGACCTGGCTTTGTGCCTGCTCTCATAAAAGTATATAGCTCTGCTATAATTTCATCATAATTGTTCTGCATATCGATATAATTATAAAATGATTACAACAAAAAAATAATTACAAAATTACTAAAAAATATCTTAATTTTGTAGACTTAATTTAAGATATAAGTATAATATTTTTATGATTTATAAAAAATTTCAAGCTAAATGCGAAGCCGACTTAGATGAATACGTAAAGACTGATTTTCGAATTATAGGAATGAAGGGGAAAATCAAATTTGCATTTTTTAAGCTGTTAGGAAAAATTTCTAAGCCAAATAATTACAATGGTGTAGTGGATTTACTTAAAGTAAAAAGGATACTTCTTCTTAGGTATGATGTAATCGGAGATTATATAGTAACAACTTCCTTAATCAACTTTATTAAGTCTATTAATCCTAATATACTTATAGATATTGTAATTACTGAAAAAAATGAGATATTAGCTAAAAATGATCCCAATATTAATAAATATTATCAAGTAAAGTATTCTAAGCACTATAATTTTAATTATATTAAGTTGAAACACTTAAGAAAGAATGATTATGATTTAATTTTTGCTTTGATAAGCTCTAAAATTACAAAATCTGCTTTAATTACTTTTTTCTCAGCTCCGCACGCAATTAAAATTGCTTCTTATGATAGCAGAAACAAAGAAATATATTCTCAATTTTTTGAAATACTAACAAAAGATTTCAAAGGTGGGCAAACTTGGACCCAAAAAATGCTGAATTTGGGCAAATTGAACATTGTAAATAAGCAGGCAGATCCAGCAAATGAATCTCCTTATATTATTCTCAACAAAGAAGCAATAGAGAAAATAAATGCTTGGACTCAGGAATACAATCTTTCTTATAATCCAAAATTAGATAATATTCGCGTAAAAAATTCAACGCTTGATAAATTATCTGCGAGACAGGGAAGAGAGTATGTTGTTATTAATATGGCTGGTTCTAATGAAAAGCGTGTGCTTTCGAAGAATAATATTATAGAAATCATTAAACCCTTGGCAATTCAATTTCCGGATTTGCTTTTCTTCCTCTCTGGTGGTCCAGCTTTCAAAGAATTAAATAAAGATATCATTTATGAGTTAGGCATAGAAAATATTAAACTCTTAGATCTAGATTTGCTTTCATTTATGGGAGCGCTAATTGGTGCAAAACTGCTGATTTCTCCAGATACATCGGCAGTTCATATTGCAGCTACGGCAGGTGTTCCCGAAGTCGTTATGTTTAGTAGTGAAGGCTTACTTTACGAGTGGTATCCATATAATACTAAATTCATCCCATTGCTAGCTGACAAAGATGAGAATGTAAATTCCATTCCGAGTGAAGAAGTTATTTCATCTGCTAATATATTGTTAAATAATATAGATAGCGATTTAATATTCAATCTAAATGAACAGAAAAACACTTAATTATAAGAGAGATATTATTGATGAATATAATATCAAATCTGTCTTGCTTCTTCGGCAGGATAGGCTTGGCGATTTAATAATTAGTGAAACTTTCATTAGACTTTTGCGCGAGAAACATCCAGAAATTCAATTAGATATTATTTTAGGGAAGAGGAATCGTTCTGCGAATTTCATTGTTTCCGATTATATCGATTCGTATTTTGTTTATAATCAAAAAATCATATCTGATATTTCACTTATAATGAAGCTAAGATCAAGAAAATATGATTTGATTATTGATTTACAAGACAAGCCGTCTCGAACTTCTAAATTACTAATCGACTTAATTGCTCCAAAATATTCCGCTGGATTTAATTTTGAAGAGCTCTCAAACAGATATTATTTCCTCGTAGATAGATGGGATAGAGCAAAATATCATATCACAGAAAGGGCAAGTAAATTGTTAGAGTTGTTTGCTTATGATGTGAATAATATCAATTTTGATTATCAAATCAAACTTAAAAGAACCTTTGATTTGCCAATTATTGATAAAATTCACGCAGATGGAAAGAAAGTATTCATTATAAATCTATCAGGAAACAGCAAAGAAAGATATTGGGGAGAGGAGAATTATATCAAGTTTATTAAGCTAATTCGTCAAAAATCAAATGATTACCAGTTTCTTTTGACATACACTAAGGAATACTCCCAAGATGCTGAAAATATTAGTAAGGCTACTGGAGCAATTAATAATGGATTGATAGATTCTTTCGAGAAATATATCTATACTTTAAGCAAGGCAGACATTATTCTAACGCCAGATACTTCAGCAGTTCATATTGCATCTGCCTTTAAAATCAAGCAAATAGCCTTATATAATTTTAATCTAAATTCAAAAGATAATGACGAAATGCCTTGGCTTCCATATAACTCACCGGCTAAAGTATTTGGCTCTGAATCTTGTATTATGAGCGATATTTCACCTGTTGAAGTCGTCGATAATATTAAGAATTTTATCTAAAAATCTCCCCCTAATAATAAAAAAGAAATGGCGTAATTCTTATTGAATTACGCCATAAAGATTAAATCCTTTAAACTCGTAAAGAATTTATATTATTTAGTTTCAACTGGTTTGGGTAAGAAGTTCTTAGCCAAAGCAAAAGTTCCGAATAATATAGCAGACCATACTAAATCGCCTAATAATCCAGTTCTGAAGAATGGAATAGCGGCTACGTAGCATGCTCCTAAACCTTCCATAGTTTTTGGATACATATTGAATTGTGCCCAAACTGCGAAGTTAGTGATAACAAAGAATATTACTGATGATACTAAAGAACCACCAACTACTTTTGGAGCAGTTACTTTGTTAGACATAAATTTACCGATTAATACTCCGATAGCGATTGCGCCATAAACGGCCCACATAGTAGAGTGGAATCCTAAAAATATATCGGATAATAACATTACTCCGATTGGTAATACAAATGATAATCTCTTGTCGCTAATGTATGCGCCTCCGAATAATGATAATGCTATCACAGGGGAGAAGCCATTAGCTATTCCAAGATAGTGCGTAGCAATTCTTGATATTGCCGCCAATAGTATTAGTCCGAAGACTAATATTGTTTGATTTTTTGAGTTTTGAGTCATTTTATTCCTCTTTTTTATAAATGATTATTTAATTAGTTTACATAATGTAAATTATATTTAAAAAGATTTAAATTATAATTTTATTGATCTTCAGAAAGCAAAGATTTTATTGCGGCAATAATGTCCTGGTCATTTGAATTGATTTTTTCAACCAATTTCGTTTTTAATTCCTGGCTCATCAAGGAACGCATCATCTCTTCAGTTTCCCCAAATTTATTAGCTTTTTTTTCTGGGAGATTTTCTGAAGTCTTATTTTCTTGCTTATTATCGTTCATATCAATTCCTTATAGAACGGATTTATATATTAATTTATTGTTAATCGAATATTTTGGTTTGCCTTTTAATTTATATTGTTCAAAAGGTGTATTCTTGGATTTGGATTTGAAAAGATCTTTATTTACAACCCATTCTTCGTTTGGAGCAAAAATAGTCAGATTAGCGACGTTGCCTTTTGCAAATTCAATTTCTGGTAACTTGCATATTTTACGAGGATTTACGCTCATCACTTCAATGATTTTCCTTAAATCAATATTGTGTTTCCAGTGTAGTTCTGTGAGAGTTACTCCGAGAGAAGTCTCTAAACCAACGACACCGTTAGGCGCACTTTCAAATTCTACATCTTTCTCGTGCAAAGCATGAGGAGCGTGATCGGTAGCAATACAATCGATAGTGCCATCTTTGATACCTTCAATAATGGCATCCACATCTTGCTGTGCCCTTAATGGCGGATTCATCTTAGTATTAGTGTTATACTCGATAATGATTTCATCATTAATAGTGAAATGATGTGGAGTTACTTCGCAAGTAACGCGTTGATTGTTGGCTTTAGCCACGCGTAATAGATCTACAGCTTCCATCGTAGAAATGTGCATTGCGTGGTATCTGCAATTTCCAACGTGCTTGGCAATTTCAATATCGCGATATATAATGCTTGATTCAGCGACATTTGGATAGCCTCTTAAGCCCATTTTAGTTGATAGTTTAGATTCATTGACCGAGAAATCATCTGATAAGCGATGATCTTCGCAATGCTGTGCAATGAGTAAATCGCGAGTCAAGGCGTAATCAAATGCGCGATTTAACACCTTTGAATTAGAAACGCAACTGCCATCATCTGTAAATAGCACTACACCGCTATCATTGAGTTCGAACATTTCAGTTAATTGCTTGCCTTCGCGTCCTTGAGTAATTGCAGCAGAAGGATAAACATCTACGAGCTGTCCCTTGGCTTTGTTTTTAATAAATTCAACGACTGCAGCGTTATCTATAACGGGGTTTGTATTTGGCATACAAACTAAGCCCGTAAATCCACCATTAGCAGCAGATTCAGTTTTTGTTTTAATATCTTCTTTGTATTCGTGTCCTGGCTCTCTTAAATGGACGTGCATGTCAAATAGTCCAGGAGAAGCTACTAAATCTCCGGCTTCAATTGTTTCTGTTTCTGCCGGAACATTTACAGGAGAGGCATCGCAATGCTCGATGATCCCATCTTTTACCCATAAATTTACTTTTTCGTCAATGTTTTGGGCTGGGCTTATTAGCCTAATATCTTTGAATAATATGTTCATTAATTTTCCTATATTTACTTTTATTGTTTACAAAATTATCAATTATTAGCGAATAATTCAAATTCTCTGTTAATAAATTTTACTAAAAAACTCTTTCTATGGATTGAGGAAATTCCATATTGCTTAATTAACTCAAAATGTCGTTTCGTTCCATAGCCTTTATGAGCAATAAAATCATATTTTTCAAACTCGGGATCGCATAAATTACTCATTAGATTATCTCGCGTAACCTTAGCTATAATCGAAGCTGCGGCAATAGATATTGATTTAGAATCGCCTTTTATTACGCATTCAAAATCAATTCCTTCATTTCGATAGCAGTTCCCATCTACGAGTAAGTAATCCGCTTTTGATTTTAAATTATTCACTGCTATTTGAAATGCTTTATTTGTAGCATTCAGAATATCAATTTCATCTATAATCTTATTATCTACAATTCCGACACCAAAATCAATGCCTCGTTCCTGAAGTTCTTGAAAGACAGATTGCCTTTTTTTAACACTCAATTTTTTAGAATCATTAATTTCTAAATCATCTACTTTTATATCGCCAATGACTACAGCGGCTGCGACTACTGGACCTGCTAAAGCCCCTCTTCCCGCTTCATCAACCCCAGCAATGCGCTGATACTTATTTGTCAAAGAATGTTCTAAAGAGAAATCGGGTTTTTGCATCGATGTTTCCAAAATGAAAATATTTATGAATTTGACAACTTCAGAAATTCATTTCTAAGTTTATCATTGCTTCGCAAATATCCACGCATTACTGATGTAATCATTAAGCTGTCTCGCTCCGAAGCTCGCACGCCTCTGGCTATCATACAATAGTGTTTGGCTTTGATTACTACTCCAAGTGCTTTCGGCTTTAGAATATCTTCAATATAATCAGCTATTTGCTCTCCAAGTTCTTCCTGAATTTGCCCGCGACGAGCAAACCAATCTACAATGCGCGTTAGCTTAGAAAGTCCGATAACTGATTTATCCGGAATATATCCAATATGGCAGATACCGGTTATTGGTTGCCAATGATGCGAACACATCGACATAACTTCAATTCCACTACTGATAATTAGCTCATCTACACTCTTTCTATTTGGGAACACAGTATTCGTCGGGGGTTCGCTAAATCGTCCCGCAAGGAGTTCATTGACTATCATCTTCGAAATTCGCGTCGGAGTATCGGTAGAATTGGGGTCTTCCCTATTAATTCTTAGTATATCAAAAATCTCGTTATATTTTTCAGTTACTTTGGCAATCATCTCTTCCTTGTCTTGGACGGAAATTGGATTATTGCCATTTGCATCGAATTTATTTATCATTGTATATGTTTTAATCAATTAAATTATAGACTACAAAATTACGAATATTCCCCGATTTTTCCCATAACAATCTAAGAAATAACTAATAAAAAAATCGAGGCTATTTAACTAATACCCTCGATTTAATTAAGATTTTGTTTCGCTTATTAATATGTTCTGATTACGCCACTTCCAGAGACATATTGTTTTATTACCGGTGGCTTTCCGAATAACTGAACATCACCGCTGCCTACAATTTTTACAATGGCTTGATTTGATGTATTTACCAAACAATCCCCAGAGCCTTTGACGAGAATATTTGCCATTTGAGCTTTCATCATTCTTGCGTCAATATCACCGCTACCCATAATTTCAGCAGTTAATTGCTTTGCTTGCCCAGCAATTTTAATATCACCGCTACCCATTATCGCGAGCGTGAGCATATCGGAAAGTAAATTTGCAATTTGAATATCTCCAGATCCATCAACTAACAGTGTTATCTTGTTGGAGTTAATCTTTCCAGAGCTGACAATATCGCCACAGCCCTTGACTTTTAACCCTGTTAATTCATTAGTAGTTACATATACTGTTAATGGTTGCTTTGTTGAGAAACTTACATCAGCTATTGATACGGTCAGGCAATTATTCTTAACATAAGTATTTACAATATTAATCAAATTGTCATCACCTTCAACATATAGTTCTTCATTGTTGCCCATTTTTACGATTATTTTCGCAGGGCTATCATTAACTATATACTTAGCTTGCAATGCTCT
>CAZGXC010000066.1:0-12349 GCA_964529535.1 uncultured Hyphomicrobiales bacterium
AAACATGCAATCTTTAAGTAAAATCCTTTTTGGATTGATTATTTGCGTTGCTATTGGCGTTGTAGCGCATTTTTTAGGTGGACTCGTCCCAATCGTCGGCGGTCCTGTTTTTGCTATAATTATGGGTATTATTATTGGGCTTATCATGAAAATGCCTGATTCCGCCCGACCTGGTATTAAATTCACTTCAAAAAAAATACTTCAATGGGCAATTATCGCCCTCGGTGGCTCGCTCGGCTTGCAAGAAGTCTATAAAACCGGAAGCGAATCATTAGGAATAATGTTGATTACTATGTCTGTAGCCTTCATAGCTTCATATTTAATCAACAAGAAATTCAAAATTGGTTTTAATTTAGCTACTTTAATCACTTGCGGCACATCCATTTGCGGTGGTAGCGCAATCGCTGCGATTGGTCCAGCAATTAATGCCGATGATTCCGAGATGGCTTATTCCATTTCCGTGATTTTCTTCTTCAATGTTCTGGCGGCGCTTATTTTCCCTGCTTTGGGACACTTCTTCCAGCTTCCGCAATTAGAATTTGGTCTATGGGCTGGCACCGCCGTTAATGACACTTCATCAGTCGTGGCTGCCGCTTTTTCTTATGGTGATGTTGCCGGTAATTATGCCGTAATCGTGAAGCTCACAAGAACTCTACTGATTATTCCATTAGCTTTCATCTTTGCTTTCGTAGCCTCAAAAAGAAGCGGAAGAGACTCGCATATTGAAGCAGATGGCTCCATCCAAAAAGTCAGCGTGATGGCGAATTTCCCAATATTTATTTTGGGTTTTTTAGGAATGTCCCTTTTAAACACAATGGGCTTATTCACTCCCGAAGGCGTGAAATTCTTCTCGCACACTGGCAAATTTATGATTACAATCGCAATGGCTACAATCGGACTTAACACTAATATTAAGGAAGTAAGAAACAGCGGAATCAAGCCAATACTGCTCGGGCTATTGCTCTGGATAATCCTAAGCGTTACCTCGATGATTCAAATCAAACTGTTTTAGATATTGTAGAGCACCCACAGCTAAAACAGTGGGTCGAAAAGATAAAAGAAATCAACCTCGTCCTTTAGGGCGGGGTTGATTTCTCTTAATTATGCATTATGCATTATGAATTATTTCCTCCCTCTTTCTATCACGTCTCGGTATTGGCGAATGATAGTAGCATATTGCTCGGCTAAGACTTCTGGGTTCAGCTGATTTACGTCTTGAAGTTCGGAGCTACTATAAAAGGCAAGATTGTTTCTCTCAATATCGAAAATCATCACAACGAGCTTTGATATATGCGTGTTTAGCTCCGCCGGATTTGGATTATAGACTACAGCCGTAATTCTATCAATTAAGTTATTCTTGATAATCAAAGCGTCAGCACGCAAACAACCCTGCTGATATGTAGCCATAATGTATTTATTATTGCCGGCTATATCTAATATTGCTTTTGGGATTTGAATCTCCCCAAATGATTTTTTATTGTTCTCAATTTTTCGGATAATCTCAATTACTTCCTCTCTTGTGTTGAGATACTTATTGATTGATTTTATGGGTATGTAGCGGCTGATTGGCAAAAGAGAATAATTATGATTGATAGCACTAAACATCACTCTGCGAGAAAGCTCCGCTAATGAATCAATGGTTCGAGTAGATGCTATGTTCTGAATTTGCCGAATATTATCGAATGGTTCGAGATGGGCAATATTGCTTAACTCACTAAATTTTCTCGATGACTTAAGGAAGATATTATTTGTTCCGCAAGAAGACAGCAGAAGTGGGAGTAAGCATACAAAAGAAAAAGGGACATATACCGCAAATCTATTTCTAAAATTTATCATATATGTCCCATTTCATTTAGTGATGCTTGTTATTTATTCAAAGTAATCTTCCAAAATGTATTTGTATTGTCCGCGGATAACGAACCTATCCAATGGGCTGGCGTTGGATTTATGTGAGTAATTAAATAAAGCAATATCTCTATTTAGCGCATCGAATATCATAATATAAAGTGAAGATCTGTCCTTTTCCGTTGGAACAATAGGTAAGTTGAGAGTGGCGTTTTTCAGTCTCTCGAATGCTTCATTGGCGATATAGTTCTCTAATGTGCGAATAAATCCAGTATGCACCACGACTATTCCGAAGCGTTTGCCAGAGGCGTTAAGCATCCCTTCTATGACTTCGGGGATAATTTTGTGCTCGATTCCTCTATCTTGGCTAATCGCGGTAACTAAGTTTAGCATTTCGCGCTTATACATCTGATATTTCTGATTATCGTTGAATAATATTTCCCCAGAGATAGGGAATTGCTTTGTGCGTTCTCGCAAAATATCATTGATTATTTGGTTTGACCTCAAATTAATGGAATCATTTAGAACAGGGGTGTTCAGGGATTCTAATAATTCTATTGATGACACTGGCTCGAAGAATTGCACATCTCGAACCTCGGTCGGCTTTACTTTGGATACGTAACTCGTGGAGCAGGAAGCCATTAGGATTGCTACTACTGATAAAACTAAAAGGTTAACTATTCTTTTCATAATACTCTAATATTAATTTGTAAATAATATATGTAATACTGAAATAATATGCTTCGAGTTACAAAATATCAGATAAAAATTTTATCAAAGAAAAATATTATTAGGAGTTCATTTCCATAATATCATTGTAGTTTTCTTCAGAGATAGGAATAACGGAGAGCCTACTTTGGCGAACTAAGGCAATATCTTTTAGCTTATCATTTGTTTTGATTTGCTGCAAGCTAATTGGCTGGGATAGTTTTTCCTTGAACTGAATGCGCACGGCATACCAAGTATCTTCTTTTGCAGTTTTGTCGATGAATGGAGTGCTTGTTATTTCCGCAATAGCTACGATTGTTCTTTCGCTTTGGGAATGGTAAATAAAAGCTAAATCACCTGGCTCCATTTGCTTAATATTATTCCTTGCTTGATAATTCCGCACCCCGTCCCAATCGGTTTCCTTATCCCTTATTAGGTCATCGATGGAATATGTGTCGGGATCTGATTTTAATATCCAATATCTCATTTTAGTATCCAGTATCTTATTTTAAAATCCGGTATCTTATACATAATTAATGCTTTCCTTTATTCTTTTCCATTTAGAAGCATAGTTACTAAGTCCGCCGTTTCTATTTTATCTGCTTCGGCAGAGAAATTGGCTACTATTCTATGGCGAAGAACAGGTAGAGCCACAGCTTTCACGTCATCAATATCGGGAGTGAATTTCCCCATAATTGCAGCGCGCGACTTTGCTCCGAGAATTAGGTTCTGCGAAGCTCTCGGTCCAGCTCCATAGCTTACGTATTCTTTGATGAATTTCTTGTCTGATACCTCTGGGCGCGTAGAACGCACGAGATTTACGGCATAATCAACTACTCCATCGGCTACGGGCACTCTGCGGATCAAGTTTTGATATTCAATAATATCATTAGCGGATAGCAATCTTTCTATTGTAGGTTTGTAATCAGCAGTAGTGGATTTTACTATTGCTAATTCTTCAGCTGCGCTTGGATAATCAAGCCAAATATTGAACATAAATCTATCTAATTGCGCCTCGGGTAGGGGATATGTTCCCTCTTGCTCGATAGGATTTTGCGTAGCCAAAACGAAAAATGGCTCTTGTAAAGTATAGGTTTGCCCCGCAGCAGTTACAGAATGCTCCTCCATTGCTTCAAGCAAAGCGGATTGGGTCTTCGGTGGAGTCCTATTAATTTCATCTGCGAGAATCACATTTGCGAATATTGGTCCTCTGATGAACTTAAATACTTTCTCTCCAGTGGAGACATTATTTTCAATCACTTCGCTACCAGTTATATCTCCGGGCATAAGGTCGGGAGTGAATTGGATTCTGTTATATGATAAATCAACAGTGCGCGCCAATGTCTTGATTAATAAGGTTTTGGCTAATCCAGGCACGCCGATTAAGAGGCAATGCCCCTTAGCAAATAGGGAAATCATCAGTTCATCAATTATCTGCTCCTGACCGATGATAATTTTTCCAATTTCTTTTTTTATTGATTTAATAGAGTTCGATAGACTCTTTACTGCTTCTGTATCGTTTAAATTGCTTATGCTCATATTTCAAATGGTTATTATTACAATAGAATAGACAAAGACGGAAAAAGATTAAAAATAGTGGGAGCTTGCGATAAGAAATAATTTATTGCTTAATAATGAATAGCTTAACTATTGGAATATTCGCTATAAACAAGAATAGGCACACCTTTTGGGGCATGCCTATTCTTTTATAGATTGTTCTTATGGTTAATTATTATTGATAGTTACCATTATATATAATTACTATCGTTTGAGATTTACAGTAGTTTGCAAGATTTCATCACTTGAAGTAACTGTCTTTGCAGCAGCTTCATACGCTCTTTGCGTTGTGATCATATTTGTAAATTCAGTTGTTAGATCTACGTTTGACATTTCCAAAGAGTTGCTTCGCACAGCAGTACTTGGTAAAATTTCACTTACAGATCCCTTAGTAGGGTCGCCACTGTTTGGTGATTTCATAAGGAAGTTATCGCCCATGTGCTTCAATCCTTGTGGGTTAGCGAATTTAGCAACTACTACTTTTCCAAGTATTTCGGATTGAGAGTTTGTAAATGAACCCCATACTTGACCGAGGTCATCAATAGAGAGGTCAATAAGTGTTCCAGAGCCGTATCCATCTTGCTTTCCAGCAGTTGCATTACTTGGACCACTGAATTGAGTGATACCAGTCAGAATGTTATGTGGATCTGCTAAGCTTACTTCTATTATGCTACCTGCTGCGAATCTTCCTGCTATTACGTTGTTAAGCATATCAGCAGTAATATCTATACTTGAAGGACCAATAATAGTTCCATCTGGTCTAAATGTAACAGGTTGAGGATCAGTCGTAAGAGTGATATCGTTTCCATCGTATTGGACAGTTAGATCATATCTGTTAGCAGTAGCATTTTTTGTGAATCTAAAGTTCAGAGAATGCACTGCGCCTTGGTTATCAAAGATATTAATACTTGTATTTCTAACAGCACCAGTTGCATCAGAGGAGTTCAAGTTACCTGCTAAGCTGATTTTTGCAGTTTGCTTTGGCGGTGATACGATATTCTTTTCAATTCTTAAGTTGTCGTATTTTCCTTCAAGAATACTTGTGCCGTCAGCATTTTTAGCAATTCTTCCGTTTGCGTCTTTGCTTACGTTGTATCCCTGGAGCATTGCGCCAGATGAGCTTTCAGCGAGGTATCCCTCTTTATCGTGGGAAATTGCCCCAGCTCTTGAGTATACTTCTCCGCCATTTTTGCGATAGATGAAGAAGCCTTCGCCCTGAAGAGCTAAATCTAATGGGCGGTTAGTAATGTCGAGATTCCCTTGCGAGAAGTCGTGAGTTACCGAGCCAACTCTAACGCCCAGACCGATTTGGAATGGGTTCATACCGCCGGCGCCGATTCCTGCTTTGATGTCCGGCATTCTTCCGTGGTCATAGATTTGGTTAAATGTTTCGGTAAAATTAGTTCTGCTTGATTTATAGCCGTGAGTATTTACGTTGGCTATGTTGTTGGAGATTACGTCAAACCTTGTTTGATGTGCTCTAAGCGAACTTGTTCCTGTGTTTAATGATCGAGATAAACTCATAATTGTCCCTTTCGGATTATATTGTTTTTAAATTATTTTTTTAGTTATTCGCCATTCGTCAGTCGTTCGGAATAGCGTCTCAGGTTTCATTGGGATTATTCTTATCCCTTTGTCCGACCTGTTATTTACAAATTACTTTTTTTGAAAAAGTATAAAATTTTGCGATTATGCTTCATTTGGAATCGAAGGCAAGATGCCTTCGCCACTTGAGCTATCTTGATTATGCAAAAACTGCAGAATCTATATTTGTGAATACATTGTTTTCCATTTTTGATTTGTCTACAACTGTAATCACAGTGCGGTTTGGAATACTTACAATGAATGCTTTATCGTCGAGTAAGACGAGGGATTCGTTGCCGCCTTTTTGCTCTACTTGGCTTACGGCAGACTCTAAGCGTTGGATTTCCGGTTCTGATAAGTCGATTTCTCGGCTTGTTAGTCTGCTTTGCGCGTGAGCGGAGAATTTTAGCTTATCTAATTCTAAAGAGAAAATCTCGTCGAATTTAGATTTTGCTTTGCCTACCTGTTCAAGTGAAGTGTTTTTCTTTAATTCTTGAACTCCTCCAATAGGCATAAATGGGAGTGTTACTCCGTTAATTGTTTCCATTGTCAATGCGCTCCTATTGTTTAGGGAATGTTTGTATCAGCTTGAAATTATCGCCGATTAGTCTATCGAAATATCAGCGATATTCGATAATGGCACTTCTGCACCGTTGATGATTACTTTAGCTCCATCTTGAGCGAATCGGACAGATTGAATCTTGCCGAAAGTATATTGCTCGAATGGCACGTCATTACCATCTTTATCTGTGAATGAATATTCAAATTGATATTTGCCTGCTATTACTGGATTGCCGTCTTGGTCTTTGCCATCCCAAGCTAATTTGTGCTGTCCGGCTGATAGATCTAAGCCACTTAGCTTTAGAGTGCGAACAGTTCTGCCGAGGCTATCTTTGATAGCGATTTCGCCATTTGCACTATTGCGTGGCAAATTATATCCGATATTTAGCGGTGTCGAGCCATCAAATTCTGCTTTGTCCCAGATTACTTTTGCATTTTTGCCGAGCATTCCTGGGATTGCTGTGTTGTTCATTGTTTGGCTCATTAAGTTAAATGTTGAGTTCTGTGCCTCAAGTATTGACTTGATGTTTGTCAGTTGCTCCAATTGAGAGAACTGAGCCAGCTGCGAAGCAAACTCTTGATTGTCGTATGGCTTCAATGGGTTTTGTGATTTTAATTGCAGAGTTAGCAATTTCAGAAAATCCATTTTTGATTCCGTAGCATTCTTTTTGCTCGCTCCGGATAGGGAGGAGTTAACTCCAGCTGTCACTTGTGTATTGATTGATGTTGTGTTCATTGTTCTTCTGTGGTATTAGTTATTAATTAAATATATTGTTCAAGAGATCTTTTCTTAAATTGCACGTATGCTGCAGGGTTGTTAATATCTTCGCCTTGCATTTCGTCGCCTTTGTTCATCTTATTAGAGAAGTTAATCATATTCAGATATTCCTTGTGAGTTTGTTGCTTGCCGAATCGTGAATTTTCGCCTTGTGAGCCATGCTGATGTCCCGCGTGTTTATCTGCGGAGGAGTTGATGTTATTTTGCTCTACTCCAACGGATTCTATCTTTATTCCACTTTTTGCGAGGCTTTCCTTCAGCTGCACCATTTGCGATTCTACAGATTTGGCAGTGTCTTTCCCTTCTACTTTGAATTTTAAATCTGCTAAATTTCCATTAATGGAGATTTCTATGCTGATTTTCCCTAAACTTGCTGGCGACAAATTAAGAGTAGCCGTGTGTGTCGTGTTATTCTGTAAGTTTGTAACTATTCGACTAACGTAACGAGGAATATCGTTAATGCGGATAGAGTATGGTTTTATGAATGAGTTGGTGGAGTCGTTGGATACCTTGCCACTTTCGTTCTCTGCCATTGTCCCAATATTGCGTGAATGTAGGAAATCATAAGAATTACGTGATTTTGAATTATCCCGAGATTCAGCATCCTGTGGGTTTGTATTTGGCATAGCAGGGAGAACTCCATTTGCGCCCGTTGTATTTCCGGCGGTGGATATTGCCTCTGCTTTGTCTGTTGTTTTGCTTATTTCAACTTTGTTATTAATATTATTATTGGGCTTTTGATTCATTATATTCATACTAGAAACATTTGCCGCAATTTGCGTCAGCTCGCTCATTATTTCGCTTGTTGGCTTTGGATCGGCGAGAGGCTTTATCTGAATTTCTTGCTTCGGTAAATTCTCTGTTATCGATTTTTGTAAATCAATTGATTGAGGAAATTCCGCTTTATTGAATATTATTTCTGGCTTCTCTTGTGGAGCAATTGTATTAATAAGCTTCTCAATTTTGCTACTGATTTGGCTTAGTTTGTTGAGATTAACTTCGATTTTGCTCTCTGTATTCTTGATCTCTGCATTCTTGATATCAGTATTATTACTATCAGTATTATTACTATCAGTATTATTCTTATCAACAGCTAAGCTTCTTTCAGGAGTATATTTCTTATCTTCCGAAGTTTTAGAACTTTGGTCAATATTTGCGCTGAAGTCTATTCCGCTTTTGGGGATTGACTGTGTGCCATCCGATTGTGTAGCTTGTTTTTCGCTAATCGGTAGTTCCTGTTTTACTTCAAGGACAGTTTCTTTTCTTTCGCTTATTGGTCGTTCCTGCTTCACTTCAATGACTGTTTCTTTTCTTTCGCTTATTGGTCGCTCCTGCTTCACTTCAATGACAGTTTCTTTTCTTTCGATTATTGGTCGCTCTTGCTTTGCTTCAATGACAGTTTCTTTTCTTTCGATTATTGGTCGTTCCTGCTTCACTTCAATGACAGTATCTTTTCTTTCGCTTATTGGTCGCTCTTGCTTTGCTTCAATGACAGTTTCTTTTCTTTCGCTTATTGGTCGTTCCTGCTTTGCTTCAAGGATTGTTTCTTTTCTTTCGCTTATTGGTCGTTCCTGCTTTGCTTCGATGACAGTTTCTTTTCTTTCGCTTTTTGGTTGCTCTTGCTTTGCTTCGAGGACAGTTTCTTTTCTTTCGCTTTTTGGTTGCTCTTGCTTTGCTTCGAGGACAGTATCTTTTCTATCGCTAATAGGTTGCTCTTGCTTCGTTTCAACAGGAGAATCTTTAATAGTCTTACTTGCAATATCATTACTAATAATATCTTTATTAGCTGAAGATTGCGGAGCGGGAGCATCGGTGATCTCTGGTGTAAAGTTAGTTGTTAGATTATTACTATTATTATTATCACTTTTATTATTATTGTCAATAATAATAAAACCTTGCGGAGCTAATTTCTTGATTTCTGGCAGAATTTCATCGAGCTTTGCTTTGATTTCTTTTAGGCTTTCTAAATCCATTGTGCCGAGTTGTTGCGATTGAGTATTTGTACTAATTACTTGAAGATCTTTAGCATTGATTTCCTTGCTAATTGTTTTTAGATCAGCGATGATTTCCTTCAATATCCTTGTGTGGACTTTTAGTATTTTGCCTTCGATATTTTTGGATTCAGCTGGCTGTTCTAATTTCTCAGCTACTTTATTGATCTCATCAGAATTTTCATCTTCGATAATCTCGCTTGCGCTTGTGCTTTCAGAAATACTTGAAGATAATGAAGATATGGAAGATAAATTACCGATAGTATCAGAGCTTTCCGCCTTGCTCAAATTAGGCGTAGCGTCAATCTCTTTCTTATTAGGATCATTAACAGGATTAGGAGCTGTTTCTTTTGTTGTATTAGTAATGTTTGTAGTATCAATACTATTTTTAGCATCAATCAGATTCTCCTTTCCAATATTGCCAACTGGATTGGTATTCTCTTGACTAATATCATTAGAAATAATTATTTCTGAAGTATCATTTTCAATTGTATTACCAATTTCAGCATCATCAATATTATTCGCAATTCCAATTCCATCTTTAATTGATGCGATATTTGAGATAATAGCTTCGATTTGAGCAATAATTTGCTCTACGTTGCTGATTTCATTCTTTTGCTCTGGCAATCTTATATCATCGCTTAAGTCGTTTAGGATTGTTTTCGCTTCAACGAGAGTATTTAGGAGTTCTGCTCGTTCTGGAATTTGAATTTCACTGTTATTTAGAACATCTCCGAGCTTGCTAATATTGGAAATGTCGGCGGCAATTACCGTAAGGCTTTGCATGATATTGTTTAGAAGTTTAGCAGAAGCATCATTGGTGAAAAGTTGTTTCTTTCCTTCAGGTTTTAGAGTGTTTTCAATATTATTGTCTGCTTGGATCTTGCCTTCGCTTACAACTGCTCTGTTTGTATCCGAAAGCGGGTTGCTTGCGTTACCGATTGTTCTTTCCACTTCGCTTGTGCCAAGTGGCGAAGGCATCTTGCCTTCGGTTACCAGCTCTGCGGTTTCGCTCTTCAAGGAAGGCGTGATTGGCATATCAACAATGACTTTATCACTAATTAAATTAGCAGTGTTAGTGATTTCGCCAATAGAGTTCTTACTAATAATATTGTTACTATTATTATTATTATTATTTGCTACATCGAGCAAGTTTAATAATTGCTGAATATTCTCAAGTAGTTTTGGGTCGAGAAGTTTTGAGTCAATGATTTTTGGCAAATCTTGTTTTGGCAAATCATTGCTACCCATGATGCTATCATCTAAGCTCGAAATCTTATCGTTTGGAATAATTTCAATAGTATTCTTATTAGTATTAAGATTAAGATTGTTATTGTTAATCTTAATTACGGCTTCATTCTCAATAATTAAATTGCTCTGGAGTGCCTCCGATGAGTTATTGCCTGTGGTAATTGAAGCGTCTGGAAGAATCAAATTTCCCAGAGTATTGTTTTGTATAATATCAGCAATTTTGCTAAGTTCTTTTTGCAGGTTCTCTAAATCAGCAGGGGTAATATTTTGAGAAAACAGGAAATCTGTTTGCATGGAGAGACGGCTTCCAGCCGTCTTTTGCAAGCTCGAGAGGTCGCGAATATCATTATTTGCGGCGACTGGAATTTGAGTGTTTGCTTGAATCTGAGGATCTGCTTGAATTTGAGCATCTGCTTGAATTTGATCATTGTTGATAACTTTTGAACTCAAATCATCAAAAGCTTGATTGACAAAATCAAGTATTTGGCTAAAATCAGCCGATTGACTATTTATCTCGAACATACCTGCGGACTTTTGAACATTTGTCTGGCTAATATTGTTCGAAAACAAATCCATTATGGTGCTTCCATGCACTGTATTCATCTTTTAAATCCTTATATTAAAGGGGTTATGAATGTTTTTCCTGTTTTGCAACTGCTTTGCTTGTAGCGGTTACAATGGACAGTAATTCAATTCCCTTGCCAAAAAAATAGCAAGGGAATCAAAGCTGTATGGATAGAGGGTTTGCGGAGAATTACTCCTCTGGTGAGTTGGAAGATTTCTTAATCATTATCGGGCATTGAGCAATCAAAGGAGGCTGATATTGGGCAGTGGTCGCTAATTTTATTCGCCACTTCTCTGCTGTAAGCCGAGAAGATGTCGTATTTGCTCAAAGATTTCGGGACGAGGCGGTTCAATACGGAACTTGTAACGGCGATATTGTCGATTACGTAGCTGTTTTGGTATTTCCCACAGCTTTTTAAATCCGCAGTAATAAATGAAATGTTGGAGTTATTCAGCATTTCTAAAAGCGTGTTCTCAATCTTTCTTTTTGGGGTATCATTGTAATCGCCAAGGACAATAATATCCCTTTCCTTCGAGCTTGCGAGGTAGTTATTAATCCAGTCATTCAAAATTTTGATTTGCTGCTTGCGGGTTTCCCGAGAGGCAATGACTTTTTCCTCCGTATTATCGTAGCTTGAAGTCGCTTTTAAGTGAATGTTTACTATCTCGAAGTCGAAATTTCCATTCTTCGCATAAAAGACCAAGCCCGGGCGAAGCTTACCATTTGGCATTTCTAATTCTTTGATTTCTCGTACATTGGAGACTTGCAAACCATTTTTATAAATGATTGCTACTTTTTGGGCATTTCCGCCGTCGGAGATTTTGAAATTGTAATTCGGTAAATATCGTAAAATCTTTTTAATAGCTTTATCATTCTCAATTTCCTGGCATGCTACGATGTCCGATTTCATGTCTGAAATAATTTCGGCAAAATATTTGTAGTCATCTTCACTGCGAGGGTTCATATCATTATACCCATCACCGAGCCAGCTCATATTAAATGTGCTGATAACGAGGATATTATTGGGCATATTTACGTCGCTCTCGCGGCATGAAATGCAGAGAATAATTGGTAGAAGCAATAGTATTAGATATACTTTTATTGCTTTGAATTTTCTCATTAGATTTTTTTTAAAAAATAATAAATAAAATTGTAACAAATTCGTTTTAACGTGTTGATGTGTTAAGATTATTCAACATTCGCCTTTGAAATGTGGAGGAAATTGAACAATAATACACAGGTATACTAACGAAGATATTTAGTTTGTTATTGTAATATTGGCAAATCAAAATAAAAAATTATATAAAAATAGATAAAATTTTTGCAAATAGTATGAAAATAACAAAAAAAAATGTTATTTTTACTGTTTGAAAAAGCGTGCAAAGTATCTTAATTGATGCCATGTCGCTGTAAGTGATTGAAAATAAAGAAATTAATAATATTTTTAAATTTATATAAGAGGTTTTTTAATATGAAGAGATTCTTAACTCTCGCGCGGATGGTGCCAAT
>CAZGXC010000067.1:0-1009 GCA_964529535.1 uncultured Hyphomicrobiales bacterium
GAATCGCGAGAAGGTATAGGTAAAATCCTGCAGTATTTTCAAGTCGCCGAAGCTCAAGATTTCATTCTCAGCGTAATGCTTATCAGCTGTGCAGGCTTTTATCTCAAATGGTAATCTCCAGATTGAATTGCCGGCGGGGTCGAGGATGCGATATTCATCATCTTTATGCACATAGATTGGAATTTTCATTTTTGATTGGAACTCAAAGGAATCGGCTGAATGATCCCAATGCGAATGCGTCAGCAAAACAGCTTGCAACTTAATCTTTTCTTTTTCGCATTGCTCACTAATTGTAAGGTAGCTGTCTGGTGCTGCATCTACAAGGACGGCATTATTGTTATCGTCTATTACCAAATAACAGTTTGTCTCGATTGGTCCGAGGCTATATTCTAATACTCTCATTGTGTTTCCTTTCAATAAAATAAATTCTAAATCTAATTCTAATATTATTTCTTTCTCTCGCTAATCAAATGGCGGACAGCAATAATAGGATGCGAGAAAATCATTCGCGGTCCAGCGAATCGCATTACTTCGCGGATCTTCTCTCTATATTCGCTTTGGTAGCAATGCACTTTACAATGCTGACAGCTGGTTTTCGCCTCGCCAAGCGGACAGTGCTTTATCCTTTTGTATGAGTATTCTGATAATTCCTTACAATCCGTGCAAAGCTCACTGGCAGTGCCATGCTTGTGTCGGCAATAAATGCCAATCATTGTATCGATTACTTTTGCTTCGTAGGACTTACGCTTTTCTAATTTCTCTGACATAGTTATTTGGCGTTAAAATTATTTATTAACTACCAAACTATTGATTCTTAATGCTTCTTTTATTCTGCCATTTGCATTCTGGAGAGCTATCTCGGCATCTGATTTTGCTAATCCCGACAGAGCCATAAAAATTGCTGTTTTGACGTTGCCTTGCGAGGCTTCGAGCAAAGCAACTGCCTCCTCATAGCTCACGCCGGCAATATTCATAATAATCTTCTTAGCTCTCTCGTAGAGTTTTTTAT
>CAZGXC010000067.1:1019-12219 GCA_964529535.1 uncultured Hyphomicrobiales bacterium
TGCAAATCAACCATTATGTTGTTATAAGTTTTGCCTATCTTCACCATCGACGCAGTCGTCAGCATATTTAATACTAACTTCTGTGCAGTGCCAGATTTCATCCTCGTAGAGCCAGCTATTACTTCCGGTCCGACGTAAGGACATATCACAACATCAGCCAAATCCAATAGTTTAGATGCGCTTGACCTCTGAATCGTAGTAATCATTATTCGTGGGATATTTCGCTTTTTGGCGGACTTCAAGGCACCGATTACAAATGGTGTTCTACCCGAAGCAGCGATTCCGCAAATAATATCCTTTTCATTGATATTATAATCCTCGAAATACTTATCAGCATTTTCTTCTGAATCCTCTGCCCCCTCTTGAGCGACGAACATAGCAGCTTGACCGCCGGCGATAAAGCCCTGCACCATTTCACTATCAACTCCGAAGGTTGGAGGGCATTCAGAGGCATCTACTACGCCAAGCCTGCCACTTGTTCCAGCCCCGAAATATAGCAATCTGCCTCCGGCTTGGAAGGCGGAGGTGATCATATCGACAGCTTTTGCGATGTATGGGATCTCCAATCGCACCGCTTCGGCTATTTTTCTATCTTCATTATTAATGATTTCAAGTATTTCAATAGTAGAAACGGAATCTATTTCGATAGAGTTCGGGTTAACTTGCTCTGTATCGAGTAGCGATATTTCCTGAAATAGATTCTTTTCTTCCATATTATAGATTCTTTTCTTCTATATTAATTATTATTGGATTAGAAGCTGAAAGCATCTTTTATTTTACCCATGAAATCTTTGCCTTTGTGGCTATTATGAGCTTCCGTCGGCTTCACGCCCTCTTGCTGAGAAAGTTGCTTGATTAGCTCTTTTTCTTTGCTATTCAATTCCTTTGGCACGAAAATATTCACAACGACCACTTGGTCTCCCTTTCCATAAGAATTTAGATTTGGTATTCCCATATCCTTCATTCTAATGTTTGTGCCGGGTTGCGTGCCAGCTTCAATCTTAATTTTTTCTTTTTCGTAAAGAGTTGGCACTTCAATTTCAGTTCCGAGGACAGCATCTGGATAACTAATGCTTAATTGATAAACCACATTATTGCCGTGGCGAGTAAATTTATCATGTTTTGCTTCATCTATCACAACGATAATATCACCATTCTGCCCGTTTCTCTTTCCGGCATTGCCTTTGCCACGCAGAGGGATATAATTTCCGTCTTCTACTCCGGCAGGGAACTTCACGGAGACGGTATCTTCCGAAGCCACTCTTCCCTCTCCCTTACAGGTTTGGCAAGGGTCTGAGATTGTTTGCCCCGAGCCTCCGCAAGCTCCGCAAGGAGATACATTGATGAACTGCCCGAACATCGACCGCGTTACTTGGCGAATCTCGCCAGAACCACCGCACTGCTGACATTGCTTGAAGGAGTTGCTATCTTTAGCACCTTTGCCATCGCAAGCATCGCATTTCACAAATTTCTTGATTTTAATTTTCTTTTCCGCACCCTTGGCAATTTCTTCCATAGTTAATGGGACTTTTACTCGTAAATCAGAGCCACGCTCCTCCATCCCTCTTCTATTTGAGCGACGCGACGCCCCACCGCCGAAAATATCTTCGAATCCTCCACCGAAGAAGCTCGAGCCGAACATATCTCCGAAAGCCGAGAAAATATCGTTTACATTGGAATATCCATGGAAATCTTGCCCCATTCGCATTCCTTCGTGCCCATACCTATCGTATTTATCGCGTTTGGTTTGGTCGCCCAATACTTCGTATGCCTCGGTCGCCTCTTTGAATTTCTCTTCAGATTCCTTATCATCTGGATTTCTATCTGGATGATATTGCAATGCGAGCTTTCTATAAGCTGCTTTTATTTCACTTACTTCGGCTGTTTTCTGCACGCCAAGTATTTCGTAATAATCTCTTTTTGCCATTTATTTATATTGTATTACAATCAATTTACAAATTATAGTCTTTTATTGACGAATCTTCAATGATAAGAGTGTAAAATATTTAGCAACTCTATTCGAGACCGCATATATCATCATTATATTTTTTTATACATGAAAACAGATGGAATATACTTATTTCTATGAAAAATATGATAATAAATCCATTTTTTCTACATTGTGCAAAATAATACATTGAAAAAAATTATAAAAATCCGTATTTTTGTAATTCCATTAATTACACATTAATATTTTATGTCTGAAATCTTTAATTTTGAAAATAAAACTTTTGAAAATAAAACACATTCAAAAGATGAATTAGCAGCAATAGCTCTTGAAATTAGAAGAGATATTATTAAAATGCTAGCAATGGCTAAATCTGGGCATAGCGGTGGCTCGCTGGATTTAGCTGATTTTATTGCAACTCTCTTCTTTAATGGGATAATGAAGCACGACCCCAAAAATCCACTCATGGCAGATAGGGATAGATTTGTGCTAAGCGCCGGGCATTTAGTCCCAGTGCTATATTCAGCTCTTGCTCGCGCAGGATATTTCCCAACAGAAGAATTAGCAACTCTCCGCAAATATGGATCGAGGCTGCAGGGACACCCCGGTTTAGATACTCATTTGCCTGGCATCGAAACTTCAAGCGGCTCTTTGGGTCAAGGTATTTCGATTGCTGTCGGTATGGCTATGAGCGATAAACTGATCGATAAAAACTCTCGCAATGTATATTGCTTAACCGGAGACGGAGAATTGCAAGAAGGCACCGTCTGGGAAGCAGCAATGTGCGCCGGCAACTATAAATTGAGCAATCTCTGTTGGATAGTGGATAACAATGATTGCCAAATTGATGGGCGCGTGAAAGATGTGATGAGTATTTACCCATTACTCGACAAATTCAAAGCCTTCGGATTCGAGTGCATCGAGATAGATGGGCACGACTTCGACCAAATCAATAATGCCTTGCTACAATTCAAGAAAAACGCTACAACTATTGACAAACCTACCGTCATTATTATGAAAACAATAATGGGGCAAGGCGTATCATATATGGAAGATCAATATACTTGGCACGGCAATCCACCAAATTTTGAGCAAGCAAATCAAGCATTACAAGAACTAAAATAATATTAGAAAGATCGAATAATGAAAACATATATTAAAGAACATATTAAAGAACAAGATAAAAAAACTACTCGCCACGGATTTGGCGAAGGTTTGGCGGAATTGGGTGAAAAAAATGAAAATGTAGTAGTGCTTGGTGGAGATATTACTGGTTCTGTAATGACCTCGCTATTTCAGAAGAAATTCCCAGATAGATTCTTCTCAATTGGAATCGCAGAACAAAATGCTACAACTATCGCAAGCGGTATGGCACTTTCGGGAAAAATCCCATTTTTCGCAAGTTATTCTGCTTTCGCTGCATTTAGAAATTCTGACCAAATTAGAGTCTCTGTCTGCTATAATGAAGCAAATGTAAAAATTGGTGGCGGGCATTCCGGCATCACAGTTGGTCCTGATGGAGCAACTCACCAAAGTTTAGAAGAAGTATCATTTTTGCGCGCATTGCCAAATATGACATTAATCGTCCCTTGCGATTACAATGAAGCAAAAAAAGCAACAATTGCAGCCGGCGAAATGATGGGACCTGTTTATATTCGTTTCGGAAGACCAGCAGTGCCATTATTCACAACAGAGGCAACTCCTTTCGAAATTGGTAAAGCAGAAATCTTCCGCGATGGAAGCGACGTAGCGATAATTGCTTGTGGATTAATGGTTTGGCCAGCTTTGCAGGCTGCTGAGCAATTACAAAAGGATCACAATATCAACGCCTGCGTTATCAATAATCACACAATTAAGCCAATCGATGGCGTTACTATCGACAAAGCCGCAAGAGAATGCGGATGTATCGTAACTGCCGAAGAACATCAAGTCTATGGTGGCTTGGGTTCAGCAGTGGCAGAAATCGTGGTGAAAAATCATCCAGTCCCAATGGAATTTGTGGGAATTAAAGACACTTTCGGAACAAGTGGCGAACCCGAAGAACTACTTGAAAAATTCGACCTAAATTGGCAAGCAATATACGCAAGTGCTTTAAAAGCAATTGAACGCAAAAAAAATGGCACAAACGAATTCAGAAAATTAACAGATATTCCACAGTATAAATAAAATTATACAAAAGAAAAACAATTAATTAAGACACGAAATAGTAATGAATATACTTGTAATTGGTTCCGGTGGACGCGAGCACGCTCTATGCGATAAGATTAAGCAATCTCCAAGTTGCGAAAATTTATATGCTGCTCCAGGCAATCCCGGCATATTTCAAATTTCTCAAGTAGCAGATATTAATCACCTTGTTTTTAACGAGGTTGTGTCGTTTTGCAAAGACAAAGAAATTGATTTAGTAGTAGTCGGACCAGAGCAACCATTGGCAGATGGCTTATCGGATTACTTGCGGGACGAGGGCATAAATGTATTCGGTCCAAGCAAAATCGCTGCAGAATTAGAAACCTCAAAGGGATTTGCTAAAGATTTTATGCAGAGAAGTGGCATTCCAACAGCTGAATTTAGGCAATTCAACAAATCAAATTTTGATGAAGCGCATCAGTTCATTGATGTTTTAGATAAAAGAATCGTTATCAAAGCAGACGGACTTGCAGCTGGTAAGGGTGTAATTATCCCAGAAACAATCACAGAAGCGCATAACGCAATCGATGAAATTGCAGATGGAATGTTCTCCACTGCCGGTGATAAAATAGTGATTGAGGAATTCCTCGAAGGCGAGGAAGCTTCGCTGTTTGTAATTTGCGATGGGCAGGATTACCTTATCCTTCCATCAGCCCAAGACCATAAACGCATCTTCGATGACGATAAAGGGCTAAATACAGGCGGTATGGGCGCATTCTCTCCGGCAGGACTAATTAGCGACGAAATATTGAAAAAAGTAGAAAATAGGATAATTATCCCATTGCTACAAAATATGAAAGCCGAAAATATGCCATACCAAGGTTGCTTATTTATTGGCTTAATGATTGAAAATAATGAACCTAACGTCATTGAGTTCAATGTGCGTTTTGGAGACCCCGAAACCGAAGCCGTTATGCGATTAATAAATGGCGATTTTGCCGAGCTTTTATATTCCGCTGCCATTGGCAAGATTAATAAAAACGCAATCAACATTGAAAAAGGAAAATTCGCCTGTTGCGTGATTCTCGCTTCCGATGGCTATCCCGGATCTTTCAGCAAAGGATATGAAATTACTGGAATCGACGAAGCAACAAGCGATGGAGCAGTAGTTTATCATTCAGGCACTAAACTAAAAGAAAACAAGCTAGTTAGCAATGGTGGAAGAGTATTGGCGGTTACCTCAAGTGAAGACAGCTTACCATCTTCTATTTCAAAGGCTTACGAGTATTGCAATAAAATTCATTTTGAGAATAAATATAATAGAACTGATATTGGTAAGAAAGGATTGAAATATATATAGTTATGATACAAGCAGTTAAGGGAACTAAGGATATTCTGCCAACTAATGTGCAGATGTGGCAATTTCTTGAAGAGAAATTCAGAGAAATTACTAAACGCTATTGCTATAACGAGATGCGCACTCCGATTTTTGAAAAAACGGAGGTTTTCTCAAGGACAGTCGGTGATGAATCCGATATAGTTAATAAAGAGATGTACACCTTTATCGACAAGGGTGGCGAATCAATTACGTTGCGTCCAGAGCAAACAGCAGCAATAGCTCGCGGCATCATTCAAAACAACCTCTTACAAGACAACAACGTCCTGAAAGTATGGTATTTTGGCTCGTATTTTAGATACGAAAGACCTCAAAAAGGTAGGCTAAGGGAGTTCCATCAATTCGGAACAGAATGTATCGGTAGCCCATCTCCTGAAGCTGACGCAGAAAATATTATGCTTGGTTGCTCCTTAGTAAAGGAAATTGGTATCAATAATTATAAGCTACTTATCAACTCAATCGGTAACGAAAACGATAGAAACGTTTATAAAGAGAAACTAGTAACATATTTAAGTAGCAACAAATTAGACCTTTCATTTGAGAGTGCTCAAAGATTAGAGAAAAACCCATTACGCATACTTGATTCTAAAGATCCTAAGGATATTGAGCTATTAGTAAATGCTCCAAATATCCTCGATTGTCTTGAGGATTCCAGTATGAAACACTTTGATAAGGTCTTGGAGTATCTAAAAAGTGAAAATATCAACTATGAAATTAATCAAAAATTGGTCAGAGGATTAGATTACTATTCTGATACGGTTTATGAATTTCAAAGCAATGAATTAGGAGCTCAAAATTCATTTGGCGGTGGTGGAAGATATAATACGCTTTTCTCCCAGCTTGGTGGCAAAAGTGTTCCAGCAGTAGGCTTTGCAATGGGCGTAGAACGCTTATTAATCATCTTAGAAGCCATCAATCAAAACCTCGCCAACAGTCCAGTGCCTGACTTCTATTTAATCGTTTCTGATGCGGAATACAAGAATTACGCATTCAAGATTTCAGAGATTTTGCGGAATAACAATTACTCCGTCTTCGTAGATTTAACCGGCAAATCATTTAAATCTCAATTCAAAGATGCAAACAAGCAAGAGGCTGCAAATTCAATCATCATAGGTGAAGATGAATTTAAGCAACAAAAAGTCAGCATAAAGAACATGAAGACAGGCGAGCAAGTCTCATTAGATTTCAACAAGTTAAGCGAGTTCACTTTATAGCAATGGAGTGCCTATATTTGCCTGATATTGATCTTGATTCCAAAGAGATTATAATCGATGGTGATGAATTTCATCATCTGAAAGTCCTTAGAATTTCTGAAAACAAATTAATCCTATCAAGCAATGGCAAGGGCGCAATTTGCGAATTAAAAATACTAAGAATTGATAAAAAACAAGCACTTGCAGAAATTATCAATATAAATAAGCAAGAAAAGCCGAAAAACAAGCTCGCTTTAGCTCTTGGTATTTTAGATAATCGCGATAGATTTGAGTTTGCTTTGGAAAAATGTATAGAATTAGGAATAAGTGATTTCTATCCAATTAAGTCTCAATTCACACAAAAGAAGTCTATAAATATCAACCGCTTAGAACTTAAGACTATTGCAGCTCTTAAGCAGTCTAAGCAAGCGTGGAAAACAGAAATTCACCCAGAAATCCCACTAACTAAAATTTTTAGCACGGATTTTGATAATTATTTGTTTGCTGATATGGATGCTTCAGCGGCAATTGAGTATCAAAATTGCAATACCATGCTTATTATTGGTCCAGAAGGGGGCTTCTCAGACATAGAAATACAGTTTTTGAGGGATAATAATAAGCTGAATTGCATAAGTTTAGGGCGTAATAGATTACGAGCCGAAACCGCCGCAATAAGCGCTATATCCATAATTAATTATTTGTCGAATAATTTTTGATTTACTATGGAACCTGTAGAATGGCATAAATGCTCGGGCGGCATTTGGTGCAATATTTTCAAAATTGACGTAGAACATCACAATATTAGAGGTTTTGTCGGGCAATACATTATTTGGAGCGGTAAATCCGAGTCAGAAAGAAGCACCTTAGCCGTTGGTTTTGGAGAAGTTACGAAGGCTATTCTTAAATACCGTGAGGATATAGCCATCAAAGCATTTGAGCATCTTGGCGTGTTCATTACTTGGTGCGATATTCCGCCAGGCAAAAAGAAGCAAGTGCATAACTATTTGCTGAAAACATTATCCCCGAAAATCACTACAAAACCCGAGAAGGGCGGAGAATTTGAAATAAGTCTGCCAAATTGGTAAGCCTTTAATAATATTAGGAGTTAGTCCTTGTTCTAATCTGCCTAATTTTAGCTCTGCATTCATCTAAATATATGGTTCGAGGGAATCTCTCCAAGATATTAGTAAAGACCTTTTCTGCCTCGCCTGGTTGATTATTGAGCAAATATGTGTTGCCGAGATTGAAATACACTTTGTCTAAGTTTATCGACTCGCTAAATTCTTTAATAAATCCATTAAGTAAATCTATTGTTTCCTTATACTTACCTATCGAGACAAAAATGCTTGCCTTGTTGAGTATTGCATTTTCAATGATTTCTCCGGAGCCATACTTTATTACTTCGTCATACTTCATTATCGCCAATGAATCTCTATTTTGAAGTTGATATTTCTCCGCAAGTGCATAATCTTTAATAGCTTTAAGAAGATTTTTATTCTGTTCAATAAAGAATGATTGCTCAATCGCATCATTTGCTATGTTTGCGTCGGAAATTGTTGCCAACTCCTCATAAATCTTTTTAGCTGAATCTAAATAGCCCTGATAGTATAATATCTCTGCTATTTTGTAAGCTCCGTAGTATTTATCATTTTCCGTTCCGCCGAAATTACTTCTGGCAGTTTTCGTAAAATACTCATTTGCTTTGTCTAAAGTGTCGATATATAAATATATATCTCCCAATAAGTTATAATACTTTAGACTTTGCGCTGAATTGCCACTTAATTTAATCAGATTGTTTAGCTCATTAATAGCTTTTGGATATTCTTTCAGATTATTAAAATAAATGGAGGCAATGCGAAACTGCGCATCAAAAGCGAAGTTGTTATTTGGATATAAGTCAATAATATTGCGGTATCTGCCTATTAGTTTTTCGTATTCTTTAGGATTATAATCGGCTTTTTGGATCATTTGATTTTCCACCACCCGATTATAGCCAAACAGGGCATTCAGCATATAAGGGCTTTCCTTCCCCATATCGATTATCATTCCGTATGCTTTCAGAGCAATATCATTTTGCCCATCTTTTTGGCGCGCTATCGCGAAGGTATATAGCTCCGCACCTTTCGCTTTGGATTCAATATCTATCTCCGCATACTTTTTGAGAGATGTCTCCAATTCTCCAATAGATGCTAAAAACCAAGCATACAGGATCTTATACGAACGGTTGGGCGAGTTTTCCTTCGCTTGCAGACTCTCCAAAATATACTTTTTTGCGTCGCCAGAGAAGCTCAGGGCTTGCAATCGTCCTTGGGTTTGCGGGAAGTTCCTGCTTGCCTCGAAGAATGCAAAAATTTCATTAATCGCATTTACGTAATCCCCTACTGCTGTATATAACTTACCGAGTTCATCTATGAAAATATCTTTTTTATTATACTGTTTTCTGGCTTTTTCGAGGGTCTCTATTGCCTTGTTGAACTGCATTAAATTGCTCTGCGAAATAGCCGTGTTTTTGTAAGATTCTGGATTGTCTTGATACTTTTCTATCGCATTATTCCAAGCAGTATTCGCATCATTTGTCTTGCCGAGTTTCCAAAGCACCTCCGCATAGAGATTGTATAACTTATTACTTGGCTTGATGTTAACATACTTTTCCATCGTTGGCAAAAGCTCGGAGAATTGATTCATTGCCATTAGAGAGCGCGCATATCCGAATAAATAATTTTCATTATTTGGATTGGCATTAAGCAATTCGAGATATAATCGAGAAGAATTTTGGAAATCACCGTTATTCTCAAAAGTCTCGGCTAATCGGATCTTGCTTTCATTCGCACTTTGTGGAAAAACTTCCCCCGAAAAAAGAAGGCATAAGCTTATGACAAGGGTCAGAAATCTAATATTTAGAATCACGAGTCTACTGTTTAGCACCAAAAATCTATTGTTTAGCATTTATTATCATTTAGTTAATTTTGAATCTGCAATAAATGTAAACGTATTTAATACGTCTATGTTGGAAAATATTTTTTTCATTTTTATAAAGGATAATTCCTTATGAAAACTATTGGATTTTTGATAGGCAAAGACAAAGAATTAGTAACTGCCCTGATTGACAACATCAACGCAGTTGGATCCAAGGAATACGATGCGAAGCTGATTTCCGTGGGGAGCATCGAATATAGAGATTCCATCGATTACGACGTGATTTACGACACCGTATCGGTCTATTTGCCATTTTTACAAACATACATGATGACGGCTTCGCGCACTCAGAGCAGGCTCATCAATAAGAACTTATACCAACACCCAAATAATCACATTTATTACATCTCCACTGCGAACAGCTTGGGGATAAACACCCCGAAATCTGTGGCTCTGCCAAGCAAAATGCACCCATTTGGAATTGATGCAAGTTATATGCAAAATCTTGAGTATCCATTAGATTGGGAAAATATTTTCGGGAAATTCAACTTCCCAATTATATTGAAGAAAAATTACTTCTTCCCATACGAAGATACAAGGGCAATCCTCTCCGCAGATGAGTTTTTCGAGGTGTATGATAAATCTGGAGCAGATATTCTAATTCTGCAGGAAATGCTTGATTTCGATGATTATTACATCGTTTACACAGTCGGCAAAGAGCAAAGATTTATAAAATATGATCCATTCGCATTCGATATTAAAGAGCAGTTTATCGGTAGCGAGGATCTCTCTATTAATAAAGCTCTCGAAAGAAAAATCAAGCAGAATATTAACAAATTCAACAAAGCAATCGGCGCAGAAATTAATGCGATTGAAGTGGGCATCAAAGATGATGTGCCTTTCCTGACACAGTTCAATAATCATCATCTAATTACAAATTCTGATATTATCGGGCAAGAGAATTTTGATTGGCTCGTAGAGAAAATTTCGGAATATATGATTAGCTTAGCATAAGGAAAAGAGAGAATATTAATAATAAAAGAGAAAAAATGACGAATACAAATCAAAGAGCTGAATTACATGCCAAAATATGGAAAATCGCAAACGATGTGCGTGGAGCAGTAGATGGATGGGACTTTAAACAATATGTCCTGGGAACATTATTCTACCGTTTTATTAGCGAACATTTTGTAAATCACATGGAAAAGGGTAGCGGTGGGACTGAATATGCCTCCCTACCGGACGACGAGCTAAGCCCCGAACTTAAAGACGATACAATCAAATCAATAGGCTATTTCATATATCCAAGCCAATTATTCGCAAATGTAGCTAAAACAGCACATAAAAACCAAAATCTAAATACTGACCTGAAAAACATCTTCAATGCCATAGAGAACTCTGCAAATGGCTACGAATCTGATGACGATATTAGAGGGCTATTTCTCGATTTTGACACCTCGCACGTCCACCTCGGAAATACTGTCCAAGAAAAAAATAGACGCTTAGCGGCTGTACTGAAAGGAGTGGAAGAACTGGATTTCGGGAATTTCGAAGATAACGAAATAGACTTATTTGGCGATGCTTATGAATTCCTAATCTCCAATTATGCAGCAAATGCCG
>CAZGXC010000068.1:0-12107 GCA_964529535.1 uncultured Hyphomicrobiales bacterium
TATTCGTAATATAGCTAGTGTAAGTAGTTTGGAATCCAGCAGAATACGCAAATCCAGCAATCAAAAATACAACTGAAAGACCCACAAAAGAGTAAATCAAATATTTTTCTTTGCTTGTCATACCATTACGCATTTTTAATATACCAGTTAAACCATAACCAGCCAAGATTGGAATAGCAAAATGCAAAAGCGCAAGTGCCATACTTGGGGCGCGGAAAGTATAAAACATCGGTAAGTTCCAGAAAAGGACATCATATAGCTTGAACATATCAAAGCTATGAATACCCACTAATCCAGTAACATAAACAGCAAAAATTGCAGTTAAGAACCAGAATAATGGCTTCGGAACATTCCCCTTCCGGAATGAATTAACAAGCAATGCCATGCCTCCAACCATGCCCAAAATGATATACCACGCTCCGGAACCAGGGGAGAACTTCCCGAAAGATAATAGAAGCGATACAATCGCAATAGCTACGATGGATTGAACAAATGGATCCCGACGATAAAGAACAAAGCCAACTAAGCCGAGGCAGAGGAAGCCAATACCCATATATGGGGGAGAATCCTCGCTTTCCTTAGCTCCGAAATAGAATGATTGCTCATTGCCTTGAAATTCTATAGGTTTAGTGCCGAAATATCCAGGAACAAGGAAAGAAAAGCTTTCCTCTGGGTTAAATGACCACATCGTAGAATACTTGTAATCGCGCACAGGTTTATCAACGTGCATCTCTGTGTGTTGCTTTAGTGGAGCAGTTCCGCGTGTAGAATACTGAGTATATTCTAATACAGCTAAGTATCTATCGCTACTCATCAAGAAGCCAATTCCGCCCGCAAGGATAAGCAAACCAGCAGCACGCATGACCTTCTTGAACCCGCCTTTTTCACTAAAACTGTTTATTATTTCAAAGACGAAATAGACAGAAAGAGCTATCACAGAATAAAACATCATTTGAATGTGATTACCCTCTATCATCAAGTGAATTGTGATGATTAACAAGATAGAGTATAAAATAGAGAACTTACTCCGCAACTTCTCTAAAAGTAAGAATACATAAGGGAATAAACCCAAAACTATAGGCTTGGTATTATGCCCAATCATTACCCAAGTAATGACGTAAGTGGAGAAAATTGCCCCAAACGCCGTAAGGAATGCGACGAGTGGAGTATGCTTCTTGTGCCGCATCAAGAGGAACATCCCGATGCCATAAAAAGCATAGAACATTACTACTCTGGCTACGTCGCTGGCAAAAAGCCAACCGAAGAACTTAGTGATACCAAGAAATGCCTGAGTGGTGAAGTCCCACCATCTATGCCCTGTAGTGAATAGAGACGCATAGCTGGGCATACCGCTAAATACGTATGGTATCCATTGGGGAAATTCTCCAGCATCTCGTGCATCTTGGAGATATGTAATCATACTTTGCGATGCGATATTATCGGAGACATTGAAGCCGCCTTTGCTGATAGCTCCCCAGAAAAAAATGAAAATTGCAAGAACTATACCGACGAGCCAAAGCGCTGTTTGATACTTTGCTAGCATTGTTGGCGACTTTGCTTTAGCATCGGAATTGCCTGAATTTTGGGAATTAGTCGTAGATTTTGCCATCTTTACAACCTTATTTATTTATGATTAATATTAATTCCATATTTCATTGATTTGAATTGCAAAAATACGGATTTATTTTGAATTTTATTTCAAATAAATGAGGATTATAAAAAAGATGGGAAATTTGGTAGTCAACAAAGGAAAAATTCAACCCACAGCTTCAGAAGTGGGAGCATAATTTATTAATAATACACAGCAAATTATAAATTAGTATTATATTTTGATAATAGATAACATTAATTTCCAATATGAATCGTCTCTCTTCTTCTGTAAGATTATTATAAAAAATGCAACTTTTTTAGAAAAATTGAGTAATACTATTATCTAATAGCATTACATATTACTTAAAAAAGTAATCAATTATGTGTATGGAATTAATATTACGGAAATAATCATTTATATAAATTACAAAGGTAAACTTATGCAGTTTAAAACAATTAGCAAGTTATTCATAGCAATGATACTTTTAAGCGTTGCTTCTCTATCTGCTAAATACGACTTAAATTCTACAAAAGAAATTCCTCTAAATAAAGACATCCGCACAGGGACTTTATCAAATGGAATGAAGTATTTTATTCAGAAGAATAAATTACCCGAAGGCCACGGACACTTCCGTATAGTCCTAAATGCTGGTTCTATCAACGAAGATGATGACCAAAATGGATTAGCTCACTTTACAGAGCACATGTGCTTTAATGGTACTAAAAATTATCCAAAAAATCAGCTCTTAGATGTATTGCAGAAATCAGGCGTTCGCTTCGGAGCCGACGTTAATGCAAGCACAAGCTACGACCAAACACTTTATGAATTGCCAATTCCTCTAAAAGATGAGAAATTAGTAAAAGAATCATTCCAAATCCTATCGGACTGGGCTGGAGCCGTTACAATGAATGATGATGACGTAAATGAAGAACGCGGAATCATCATCTCTGAATGGCGCCAAAGAATGAACGTTTTCGGACGTTTGCAAGAAGCTCACTCTCCTGTGCAATTCTGGAACTCAAAATATGCAGAGAGAAACGTAATCGGCGATACTGGACTTTTAAGAAACTTCAAACCAGATGTTATCAGAAGATTTTACAAAGATTGGTATAGACCAAACCTAATGGCATTCGTTGCTGTTGGTGATTTCGACGTAGATAAAATTGAACAAATGACAAAAGAATACTTTGGAGTATTACAAAATCCAGCAAACGAAAGAAAAAGAGAAATCTATGAATTGCCAATGCACCCAGATACAAAAGTTTCAATCGCAAAAGACAAAGAAATGCCTTTCGAAATGGCTTCTGTTATCACAAAATTACCAAAACACGACGAAAACACTTACGCTGGATATGCACTGACTACAAAAAGACAATTATTTGATATAGTATTAAATAACAGATTGCAAGAAATTTCTAACAATCCAAATCCTCCATTCCTATCAGCAGGCGGCGGTAGCGGAGACTTCCTCGGAAATAGAAATGCTTTCTATGGTCAAATCAGAGCTAAAAATGGCGGTATTCAAAAAGCTATTGAAGGATTCGTTACAGAAGTAACAAGAATCAAGCAACACGGAATCAACCAAGCTGAATTAGACAGAGTAATCACTGAATACAAAGCTCAAATCGAAGATATGAAATCAAAAAGAAATACGACTAAGCACAACACATACGTTGATGAATTAACTAATTACTTCATCGATGGCAAATCTGCTGGCGGAGTTGATTTCGATTATGATTTCTCAATGCAAGTTCTCGAAGGCGTAAAAGTAGAAGATATTAACGCTTTAAGCACTAATTACTTAACTGCTGAGAACACAGTAATTACTATTAATTTACCAGAAAAAGCAGACGCTTCAAAAATCACTAATGATGATATATTAGCTACTTACAAAGCAGCTTTAGATCAAAATCTTGAGAACAAAGAAGAAAAAACTATCGATATCCCATTATTTAGCAAAAACATCACTAACCCTGGCAAAATCACAAAAGAAACTAAAAATGATAAATTAGGGATAGAGACTTTCGAGCTTTCAAATGGTGCTAAAGTTGTAATGAAAAAAACAGATTTCAAAGATAACGAAATACTTATCAGCGGACACAGCTGGGGCGGTCATTCACTTTATAGCGATAAGGACTTCGCTTCTGCATCTTTAGCTACTTCAATGGTTGGCGAGAGCGGTTTATCACAATTCTCAAAAACAGACCTCGACAAAGTATTAACTGGTAAAATCGCAGGCGTAAATGCTGGTCTAAGCACTTATTCTGAATTCTTCCAAGGTAAATCATCTACAAAAGATTTAGAAACAGTATTCCAATTAATGCACTTATATGCTACTGATACCAGAATGGACAAAGAATCATACGCAAACTTCGTAGAAAAAGTAAAACCAGGTCTATTAAGCAAAGGAAGCTCACAAGACGACCTATTCAGAGATTCAGTTCAATACATCTTGGGCAACCATCACTTCCGCTCACAGCCTTTCACAATGAGCTTATTAGAGCAAGCAAACTACGAAAAAGGAATGCAAATCTTCAAAGAAAGATTCTCTAACCTTGGCGACTTTACTTATTTCGTAGTAGGTGATTTCGAGCCAGCAGTAGTAAAAGAATATTTTGCTAAATACATTGGTTCTATCCCAGCAGGCACAAAAGAAACATATAAAGACCTTAAAACTGGATACCCAGACAAAGCATCAAAAACTATCATCCGCAAGGGTAATGACGATAAAGGACACATCAGACTAACATTCCCAGGTTCATTCGATTCAAATCCAAAGAGCAGATATGAAATTAGCGCAATGGCTGATGCTTTACAAATTAGATTAATAGAAACTATCAGAGAAAAACTTGGCGCTACTTATTCTCCAGGAATTTGGGCTCAAACAGAAAAGACTCCAAGAGGTCAATTCGCATGCAATATCGACATGGTAGTAGATCCTAAAAAAGTAGATGACGTAGTGAAAGCAGTTGTAGATTTAATCAAAGAATTCAAATCTAAACCAGACGAAGAAGCTACTGACAAAGTAAAGAAAGCAGACCTAAACGAATTAGAAGTAAATATGAAGAATAATAATTATTGGATAGCTGTATTATCTGCAAATCATAGAAATGGTGAATCTTTCGATAATATTCTAAAGAACGAATCATTAATCAAAGCATTAACTGCGAAAGATGTGCAAGCAGCAGCTAAGAAATATTTGAATACAGATAAAATGATTCAAATCATCTCAATGCCAGAATAATTATATCATACTTGACTAAATAATTTCAAAGCTAAAATAGCAGAAATTAGATAGAAGAAGAACAAAAGGCAGTTCGTCCCGAAAAGGGCGAACTGCTTTTTTTCATAAATAGCGTTACTTTTAAAGCGAAAATAAGTATATTTGCAATCTTTTACGAATAATAAACTAAACAATAAGCGAATAAAATAATGGGAAAAATTGCAATTTACCCGGGGACATTCGACCCCATCACAAACGGACACGTGGATGTAATGCAGCGCGCTGCTTCAATGTTCGACAAAGTAGTTCTATTAATAGCCGTTAATTCAAATAAAAAGAGCGTATTTACCGAAGACGAAAGATTGGAAATGGCTCGCGAAGCATTAGCGCATATTCCCAACGCAAGCGTTGATTTCTTCTCCGGACTAACTGTGGATTATGCACAGAAAGTAGGAGCAAATACCATCATCCGAGGTATCAGAGCAGTAAGCGATTTCGAGTATGAATTCCAAATAGCTTTGATGAATAAGAAGCTATACTCTGGAGCGAACACAATCTTCCTCGCGCCAGATGAAAAATATACTTACCTGAACTCCACAATCGTTAGAGAATTAGCTCGCTATTCAGAAGATTTGAGCGATTTCGTCCCTAAAAATGTATCCGAAAGATTATTTAAGAAATTTCACCCAGATAGTTAAATTACATTTTTAAATAATAATGAAGTAATAATATGATCAAACATATATTGACTTATATCATAGGTATAAGCCTGATGATGCCAGCTGCAATACTTGCGCAGAGCGACATCAAAGCAATAAAGGAAAACGTAAGATTCCTAAGCTCTGACAGCTTAAAAGGGCGAGAGCCGGGCACCCCCGGCGGCTATCAAGCAGCAAATTTCATAGCCCAGCATTTTGGGAAAATCGGATTAAAGCCTTTCGCCCAAGGGAAAGAGGCGGATAATCCATATTTCCGAAACTTCAAGTTTTCTATTAATACCAAGACCAATGAGCATTCGCAGGTCAGTATTAAATCAGCGAATGACGGCAAAGTAATAAATACTTTGAAAATTGGAGATAATCACTGGCAGGTAATGCCACAATCAAGCAATATCAAGACGGATAGTTTATCCATCGTATTCGCTGGATTTGGAGTAACTTCCACCGATATAAATTATGATGATTATGCGAGCATCGATGCAGCTGGAAAAGCCGTTATCGTCTTATCCGACTCATCAATCAAGGGAATAGAAGAATATAATTTCCTGAGCGATTACTCATCATTGTATTATAAAATCCATAATGCCAAGAGCCACGATGCTAAAATGCTGATATTGGTCAAACGCAACAATCAAGAAGCCGACGCCATGTATAAAAATAGCTTCGACAGATTGGCATCAAGCGAAATACCAGTAATACAAATAAGCAGAAGCGAAGCAAAGCGATTATTCCCAGAATTAAAAGACCTCGATAAAATAGAAATCGGTATTAATCATTCCAAGCAGGCGAATAGCTTCCCGATTAAAGAAAGCTACATAGCTGCTAATATTGAGCAAAATATGGAATATAAAGACGTGCCGAATGTAGTTGGATACATCGCAGGGAAAAACCCAGCACTCAAAGATGAATACATCGTCGTCGGTGGGCATTTCGACCATTTGGGAATGGGGCAATTTAATTCTTTATACACTGGAAGCACTCCAATGGTGCATAATGGCGCTGATGATAATGCCTCCGGAACAAGCGCAGTGATGGAATTAGCAAGGATCTTTGCCGAAAAGCCAAGCGAACGCCCGATGATATTTGTAGCCTTTAATTGCGAAGAATCGGGTTTATATGGCAGCAGAAATTTCGTGAAAAATCCTCCAATACCTACGAAAAATATCGTTACCATGATAAATTTCGATATGATTGGGCGATTAGTGGACAACAAACTAACCGTAATCGGCACAGGGACTTCCAACACTAACGAGAAAATACTTGACTCATTAATGAAGCAAACTAAATTCGAGCTATCGAAAGTCCAAGACGGATTCGCTCCAAGCGACCAAACATCATTTTTCGCGGAGAAAATCCCCGTCTTAATGTTCTTCACAGGCGTTCATAAAGATTACCACACACCTTACGATGATATTGAAAAAATCAACTTCGACGGAATGGTAAATGTAATCAACACAGCAGAAAAAGTTATCAGAAGTATTGCAGATTTACCGACAAAGCCTGATTTCATAGACAAACCTGTTACAGCAAACAAAGATCAAAAACCCGTTACGATGGGGAAATCAGGAGTGTGGTTCGGAATCGTGCCGAATTTTGCAGATAATCCCGATGGAATGCCAATCTCCGGCGCAAGTGAAGGCTCGCCAGCTGAGGAAATTGGACTACAAAATGGAGACGTAATCACTGAATTTGCCGGAAAGAAATTAAAGAATCTATACGACCTGACTTATACGCTCCGCGAGCTAAAGCCCGGCGATGTAGTAAAAGTAAAGTATATTCGAGATGGCAAAACAATAGAAGTGGATTGCACGCTTCGCAGACGCAAGAAATAATATTATCAGTTAATCTCAATCATTTTATTAATAATATTTACAATAATATAATTACATTAAGTATCGATAAAGCAATGTATTTAGAAGACTATCCAGAAATTGAAAAGCAAGGCGTAAAGTATATAAAAGCTATTCGCTCAGATGAACTGTTCGAGAAAAAAGGCATATTAATAGAATTTGATGATGACATAGACATGCAGCTCGCCGTCTTCAAAATAGACGGCGAACTATATTGCCTCTCCAATATTTGCTATCATCAGCACGCAAGAGAAATCTACAATGGGATCATTAAAGATGGATTCGTCTATTGTCCGAAGCACCTTTGGTCATACGATTACAAAACAGGAATGAATTCCGACCCCAACAAAGGAAGAGCTTGCTTGCAGACATACCACATATTTGAGGAAAAGAACTATATTTATATAGAAAAACCAAGCATCAAAATCCCGAAATGGAGAGATACGAACTATGATTTCGAAAATTAATTATAAAATATTATCCATATTAATAATGAGTTTGGTGCTATCGGCATGTAGTTCATCAGTAAGATTTGCAGATAATCCAAGCAGTTCCGGCAGAGCCAGAGCTCAGGCGAGTGTCCCAACTCAAGAACGCAAAGATACGAAGTTTGCCGCAAGTTCAATCCCCGATTATTCTAGCGATGATTTAGATGATGCCGACGAAAGCGGATTCGCCTCTTATTATGGTCTTGGATTTGATGGTCGTCAAACGGCATCCGGCGAAGTCTTTGATAAAGAGAAATTCACAGCGGCTCATCGCACATTAGCATTCGGCACAAGGGTCAAAGTAACTAATCTGCGCAATGGCAGGAGCGTAATTGTAATAATAAATGATCGCGGTCCCCACAAGCAAGGCAGGATTATAGACCTATCCGAAGGAGCCGCCAGAAAGATAGATATGATCACCAGCGGAATAGTGCCGGTAGAAATTCGAACTTTAAAGTAAACAATACGTATTATAGGAAATAATACGAATAATAACACAATAATAGCGCAATATTAGCATAATAAGAACAATAAGAACAAGCGAAATAAATAAAGATTTAATTAAGTTGAAAAAATATTGTATTTAATTAGAATAAATTTCGTATTATTGTAGTCTAAAAACTTGGATATGTTAAAAGGTTCAAATTTGAATAAATAATTACGATTGTATTTTTATAGTGATTTATGTAAAAAAAATTTCGAGTTGGGTGCTAATAATAGAATAAGCACGACGGCACTCCAGCAAGGAAAGGTTAAATGAAATTAGAAAAACAATTAGAACAACTGTTTAAGTCAGACCGCAAGAAATTCCTCGGGTTCATACGCCAGCGTGTGCGCAGCCAAGAAGAAGCCGAAGATATTTTGCAAGATGTCTTTACAAACGTATTGGCTGCATCGGCAAACGTGCAGAAGCCCATCGAGAATATTGCTTCGTGGGTGTTTACGGCTGTTCGTAATCGAATTATTGATTCATATCGCAAGAAAAGAGCAGAGACTTTCTCTGACCTGCAAGGACCCGGACAATCAGATGAATTAGCAGATGCTTTCGAGAACTTTATCGGAGATAACTCGAGCAATCCAGAAATAGATTTAATGCGAAAAACCATCTGGGATTCAGTCCAGGAGGGTTTGGCAGAGCTACCAGAGGAGCAACGCGAAGTCTTCGTGAAAAATGAATTCGAGGGTATATCCTTCCGCCAGATGTCGGAAGAATCGGGCGTAAATATCAACACTTTATTGGCTCGCAAGCGTTATGCAGTCCTGCATTTGCGCCGCCAGCTCAAAGATTTATATTCCTCAATAAACGAGAAGTAAAAAAATCAATAATATATTCAAAAGGAAGCGGGTTTCTGGTGAAATTCGCTTCCTTTTATATAATTAATATTTATGGACTACAACATCACAATCATCGGGGCAGGAGCCGTTGGCTTAGCAATAGCAAAACACTTTTCAGAGAAAGGATTAAAATGCCTGATACTCGAGAAAAATCATTCTTTCGGAATGGAGACCAGCTCCAGAAATAGCGAAGTAATTCACGCCGGCATATATTATCCAGAGGATTCCCTAAAATCAATCCTCTGCATTCGTGGTAATGCCCTCCTTTACCAATGGTGCGACAAGGCGAATGTCCCCTACAAGAGAATCGGTAAATATATCATCGCTAATAGTGAAGCCGAATTAGCCGAATTGCAGGCAGTTTATGATAATGCTGTGCGAAAGGGCGTGCCGGGACTTAGCATGCTCTCAAAATCAGAGATGAATGCCAAGGAGCCGAATATTATTTGCGAAGCTGCTATATCCTCCGAAACCACTGGGATTATCGATAGCCATGCCTTTATGCAATCATTATTCGATTCGGCAAGTGCCGCTGGAGCGGATTTCGCCTTTAATCATTCATTCGCCGGATTGGAAAAAATAGCGAATGGATATAAAGTAATTGCGGAATCAGATGGGGAATGTTTTCCAATCGAATGCGAGTATGTTGTTAATTCTGCTGGACTTAACAGCGATTCTGTAGCAAAAAGTATGGGCATTGATATTGAATCAGAAGATCTCCAGCTTCATTATTCCAAGGGCTGCTACTATCGCATTTCGGGATATCCGAATATTGCATCTAAATTGATTTACCCCGTGCCACCTGCGAATCGCAAGAGCTTGGGCATTCATCTGACATTAGAGCTGAGCGGTGGCAGTAAGTTGGGTCCAGATGCTGAATATATCTCAAGAGAGAATATTAATTATGAAGTGCCGATTAGCTCCATTCAAAAATTTTACGAAGCCGCATCTGTTTATATTAGAAATTTAAAATTAGAGCATCTTTCTCCAGACCAAAGTGGCATTCGTCCCAAACTTCAAAAGCCTAACGAAAATTTTAGGGATTTCGTAATCAGAGAAGAAAGCGCCAATGGCTTACCAAATATTATAAACCTAATCGGTATTGAATCCCCAGGGCTGACCTCCAGCCTCGCGATAGCGGAAGGTTTAGATGAATTCATAATGCATAATGCATTATGAATTATTTATAGTATTCTTTTCCGCGAGTTTTCTGCAATATTTCGATTTTATCTTTGATGATGATTTCGGGAACGTAACCGATAGGGGCGGGGGCAGTGGTTTCAATGTATTGATAACCAGAGTTGTTGAGGGTGTTTTTTGCTGAGGATTGCACAGCGGCGGCTGCGTGTTTATTCGCCTCCATTAATATCACAGCGGCACCATAGCCCATCTTCCTTAGCAAGGAGACGAGCAAAATACTTTTGTCCGTGCAGACTCCTTTATTCTTAAATATCGTTTCGTAATGGAAATACAGCTCCGTGTCTGCGTCCCAATCTTGCTTCATTATTTTTTCTGCTTTCGCTGAGTCATAATCAATATACTGGACAAAGGCTGCGAGGAATTGCGGCAAATCCTCCTCCGGAATATTATTCTTGCGAGCAATTGAATTGAGCTGCCGAACAATCATAGCAATTAGATTGTCATTATCCTTAATATTCATAAACTTACCAATTGCTTGATCCTTCGTGAAAAGCAAGCGTTTATCACTATTTTTATAATAATTATATGTGCGGGAATTAAGGATTAGCTCCATCGAATATGCTTTGCCTTCATAAAGCCAAAAATAGTTTTGTTTACTAATCTGAGAATAGCTTGGCGAAGCTACCAGAATCAATAGGAAGCAAATAATAAGTAATGTAATATATGGTTTGCGCACTGTAAGTAAAATATATATGAAGCATTTAAATTGAGACTAAAGAGACGCATAATTTGATAAATAATTATAAGCGACGCTTTCCTTAATTCCTCAAAAAAAAGAATGATGGTCGTTTGCCCATCATTCTTTAATTTGAGTTATCTTGGAATTTCTATTATAACTATATTATTCCCTTTGATTTATATTCCTCTAAATCTTCCTTAGAATATCCGATAGAGGTGAAAATTTCTTCTGTATCTTGAGATAATGTTGGCGGTGGAGCCTCGACTAATGCAGGAGTTTTGCTAAATTTCGCCGTCATATTGAATACTTTAATATCGCCGACACCTTCTGCAGCAACAGTCGCAAATGTGTTGCGATGTTGGATTTGCGGTGCTTTCAAGGCATCTTCAAGTGATAGGATTTCGCCAGAAGGCACGCCCTCTTTATTTAAAGCAATAGACCAATATTCTGTGGAGTTATTTGCTAATTTTTCTTCGAGAATCGGTGTTAGCTCGAAGCGGTTTTTCTTTCGCGTATCTCTTTCTTTAAATCTTGGGTCTTCGAGTAATTCAGGGCATTCCAGCACTTTGCAGACTGCTTCCCATTGTTCCTGCTTGTTCGCAGCGATATTTATATATCCATCTTTAGTTTTAAATGTTCCCGAAGGAGCAGCCGTAAAGTTATTATTACCAAGTAATTGAGGTTGTTGCCCACCGATTAATAAATTCGCAGCAACCCACCCCATCAGTGGCATAATTGAATCGAGTAAAGCAATATCAATGTATTGACCTTCGCCAGTTTTTTGTCTATAAAATAAGGCAGCCATAATAGCATTTGCGGCATTTAAACCGCCGACTGTATCGCACAATGGGAATCCAGCGCGCAGAGGGTTCAAAGTTTCGTCGCCATTAATAGCCATAACTCCGCTTAATCCTTGGATGATTTGGTCATAAGCTGGTTTATTGGCATCTGGTCCAGTTGCTCCGAATCCTGATATTGCACAGAAGATGATGTCGCTTTTGATTTTTATTAAATCTTGGTAT
>CAZGXC010000069.1:0-12035 GCA_964529535.1 uncultured Hyphomicrobiales bacterium
ATACTAAATCTCAGATAGTCCAAAAGGGATTAGAAATTAATGTGCCATTGGAATACACCTGGAGCTGCTACCAAGGAGAGGAAGAAGCATGCGGAAAATGCGATTCTTGCGCATTGAGATTAAAGGGGTTTAGTGAGGCTGGATCTAAAGACAAAATCAAATATAAAGCTTAATTCTAAAGAGCAATTATATTTTATTTTGCCGAAATAGTATCGGAAACATGCTTTACTAAAGAAATGACTTTAGAATAATTCATTCTGCGGGGACCAATCAAACCGATTGACCCCGTAGAATTACCAAATTTATAAGATGAAACCACAATGCTGTAATCCTCCATCGCTTCATTGTTCATCTCGGAACCAATCTTAATCTGGACATCTGACTGAGACACAGCATTATTATCAATTACGCTAATAAGAGCATCCTCATTATCCATAAATTCCAATAACTGGCGCACGCGAGAAATATCCTCGAACTCCGGTAAATTCAGTAAATTCTGAGTGCCGGCGATATGAATTTTATCATTAGACGAATGCTTCTCGAAAACCTTATCGATTGAATCAACAAACAAACCGATTAAAGGAGACGTATTTGTTAGGTTAATCTCGTTTGCTATATATTTGAAATTCTGCTGAACATAGTTAAATTCGCGTCCTGCTAACTTCTCATTAATAATTTGCGTTACGGCTAAAATATCCGTTTCGGAGATTAAATAAGGGATTTCGAGAGTTACTGTTTTAACAATATTAGAATCAAAAGTAACGACAATCAATATATGGCTGGAGCTAAGTCGCAAAATATCAATCTTTTTAAAGGTAAGTCCCTTCATCTCTGGAATGCGAACAACAGCTAAATAATGAGATATAAGCCCCAATAATTTACCTGCATCTTTCAAAATAGTTTCTCCATCGCTTTGCTCTAATCCGCTGCTGATAGTAATGAAATCGGGATTAGCAGAATGATCCACCTCTGGCAAATTATCAACATAATAGCGGTAACCCTTATCGGTTGGGATGCGTCCTGCGGAGGTATGCGGATGCGAAATGTATTCCATTTCCTCCAAATCCGACATAATATTTCTAATAGTAGCCGGGCTTAGCTTAATATCTTTTTCAAGGAATTTAGAAAGATTTCGCGAACCGACTGGCGCAGCATTAATAATATACAAATTGATAATCGTCCGCAAAATGGCGTGCTCACGGTCGTTTAAATCTCTTGAATCAATATGTAGATTGGATATTTGCATAATTATTATAATAGCTACCAGAAATAGCTGAACAATTTCATCTGTTAATTTTCATATTACATTAATACGCTACAACAGAATTGCAAAATTAAGAAGAAAATCGCTAATTACAAAAAAAGGGAAAATAAATGACTGTGAGAAAAGAAAACAAGATATAAATTTTCCATTTTTTACAAACGTGTCATTCTGCGACGCATAGAATAATTAATGAGGTGATACAGATAATATAAAAGGAGTTACGAATAGAATCGTAACTCCTTAAAAAAGATTATCCAAACTAAAATTTATGATTTATGGAGTAATTTCAAATGAAGTTTCATATTTCTTAGTAGTAAGAGAATCGATATATCGTTCTGCTTGGTGCTTAGGTATGGTCATTGAAGAAGTACGCATTACAATATCACTATTACCAGTACTTGTTTTATAAGATAAACCGAAAGAATTATTTATACGGTATGTCTCTTGATCAAGAACTAAGTCTGGCTTTTTGGTAAAAATAATTTTTAAAATTGCAGCAAAGGGTAAATTAACCTTTATTGTTTTGCTAAAAGATGAGCTAGTTAATAACTCTTGTTTCTCGAGCTTGTCCTCGCCTGTATAAATTACTTTTATATCGACTAATTTAGCCAAATCAAGCACATCATCTAAAACATATGTAACTGTTGCTGTGGCAGCTGGTGGCGGTGGCGGATCTGGGGTTACTGGGTCTTTTTGCTCACATGAAGATAATGCGAATACTAAAAGACCTAATGCTATTGCATAGGAGAAATACTTTGAAAAATTCATCATTGTTATACCTTTATTGTATGATTGAAATAATTATTTTACTAATTGAATTGATTTAATGTAAAATAAATGACAATACAAAACTATACTATATTTATAATATTTCCAAATCAGAATTAATAATTTATTAACTTTAACGGAAATAACAAAGTAGTTACGAATAGATTCGTAACTACTTTCACTATCAAATTCCTTGCTTAATCTCGTGGAGTAAGCTCAATTACGGGAACTATCATCTCCTCGAGGGAAATTCCGCCGTGCTGGAAGCTATCGCGGTATTTAGAAATATACTGATGGTAATCCGTTGGATATACGAAGTAGAAATCTTCCTTCGCTATAATATTATTTACGGTGATGCCCATCTTTGGCAAACGGAAATGCTCGGGATCCTTCACCTGCATTGCGTTTCTATCATCAGCTTTTACGTTTTTCCCAAACTTATAGCGCAAATTAGTGCTGGTATCTCTATCCCCAATCACCTTCACGCCGCGCATACAGCGAATGGAACCGTGATCAGTAGTTATTATTACTTTAGCTTTCTTTTCTTTCGCTATAACCTGCAACATCCTGAATAAACTGGAATGCGCGAACCATGATTTTGTAAGCGATCTATAAGCGGATTCATCTGGAGCAATTTCCTTTAAAATGGCGAAATCGGAGCGAGAGTGAGCCATCATATCAACGGCGTTAATTACTATCGCGGTAAGATGTTTCTTCACAAATTTACCTATATCGTTCTCGATTTTCTTGCCAAATTCAGTTTCGTGAATCTTAATATATGTTAAGCTATCCTTTAGTTTCACGCCTTTTCTTTTTAATTGCTCTTCCAAGAGTTCCTTCTCGAAAGCATTCAGCTTATGATCTTCAGTATTTAATTCACTTGCCCAATATTGAGGCAAATATTTCTTAATATCTGCTGGGAAGAGTCCCGCAAAAATCGAATTTCTACAATATGGCGTAGCTGTTGGCAAAATTGAACTATAATTATTTTTCTTGAAAGTATAGAATGGAGAGAGCAATTCCTCCATTACGTGCCATTGGTCTAAACGCATACAATCAACCACGATGAAGAAGACGGGGTCGCCACTCTTCAAATGCGGTAATAGATATTTATCTACAACTGTATTAGAGAATACTGGCGCGTCTGGATCTTTCTCGTTATGAATCCAATCAATGTAATTATTCTCGACAAATTTAGAGAACACTGAATTACATTCGCGCCATTGATCTTGGAGAGTTTGGGCGAATCCCAACTGAGGATGTTTATCTAATTCGAGGGTCCAATTAACGAGCTTTTGATAGATTTCATTCCAATCTTGCCAAGTTAAATCATAGTTTAAGCGGTAGGAAATCTCTGCGAATCCTCTTAAGTAATCTTGAGTAATTGTTTCTTGGGCGATTCTGTCCGAATCCAAGAACTTTTTAACAGCAGCTATAATTTGCGCAGGATTTACGGGCTTGGTCAGGTAATCATTAATCTTCTTGCCGATAGCTTCCTCCATCAAGTCCTCTGCTTCATTTTTAGTAACCATCACAACGGGAGTAGCTGGAGCTACCTCTTTAATAATAGGGAGGGCTTCGATGCCCGTCATGCCAATCATGGTTTCATCTAAAAATATCAAGTCATAGTTTCCCATTTTCAGCATTTCGATACCGTCGTCTGCATTGCTTGCTTGGGCTACTTCATATCCGCGCTGCTCGAGCAGGAATATATGCGGCTTCAGCAGTTGAATTTCATCGTCTATCCAGAGGAGCTTTCCTTTTCTGGTGTTCATATTTCGTCTCCGTTTATTTAATACAACTTATTAATTTCTTAATATATATAATTACTCTTTGTTGTTATTAAGAACAATTATAAAAGTATAGGAAAATAAGCATAAGGAATGATTAACAGCTTATCAATATTTGTTAGATAGATGAATGCATGCCATTAATTCCTTCGCAATCCTATTTTTATGAGTATAAATTCTCTATAATATTATTAATATGTTGATTAAATATAAATTGTTAATTGTGTTATTCATCATCTGCGCTATTCTCTAACTGCATTTTCCCAAAGAGAGCAGCTCCGATAGTCCCCGAATCCCTTGCGAAGTTAGAAAATCTAAATTCTAAATTTTCAGAAATAGTAGGGAGAGTTCTTGCTTTCGCGCTTTCGTATGCCGCATTAAACAAAGAATGGTGCGATTGCGCCAAGCCTCCAGAGAAAACGACTAATGACAGATCCAATAAATTAAGAGCCGAGGCAATTCCCACACCGAGGATTCGCCCTATTTCTGTGAAGATTTCAGCAGCGACCTTGTCCCCTTTGGAGACAGCTTCAGAAAGGAAGAATGGGTCAAGTTTATCATAGTCGTGCAAGATTGTATTATCGCTCTTTTTTACTACTTTCTCTGCGTATTCAGCAATATGATTTTTCCCAACGTATTGCTCTAAGTTACCGATTTGATAGGCAATAGCTCTTTTAGTAACAGCCTTATACATATCTACAAAGATATGCCCAATATCTCCGGCGCCACCATTAACACCTTTGATAATTTGCCTGTCATATACTATTGCGCCGGAAATTCCTGTTCCCATACTTAAGAATAAGAAGTCGTATTCGCTGCGACAGGAGCCGACCAACATCTCTGCCAAAGCAGCAATGCGGGCATCATTTTCTACGAAAATTGGGAAGTCGAATGTCTTGCTCAAATGCTTAGCCAAATCAATATTTTCCCAGTCTGGCATAGTTGGGACAATCTTCACGATACCATCATTATCCACCACTCCGCCGATACCAATTCCCACGGATTTAATATCTGGGTTAGCGGATACAGCTTTTGTGATTAAATTGCTTATCCCTCGCAAAACGGCAATTTTGCCTTTGCTTGCATTTGTTGGGACGGTAAATTGATATAATAATTTACCTTTTTCATCTATAATACCGGATTTTAGGTTTGTTCCGCCTACGTCTATTCCTAAATACATATCTTGCTCTATATTTATTTCATTTTTTATATTAGACGTATAAATAGAAAAATTGTTTACAATTTTATATACTTTTATTTGATTTTCTCAAAATCTATCATTAATTTGCAATTCCTAAAATTGACCACAAAAATATTCATTAACTAAATAAATAAAGTAATAATATGTCAGAAAAAGTATTAGACAAATTTTTACGTTACGTAAAAATTGATACGCAATCAAAAGATGGCGAAAGCACCACTCCAAGCACAATGAAGCAATTCGACCTCGCTCGATTATTAGAAGGCGAATTGAAGCAAGTGGGCATAACAGATGCGGATTTAGATGAGCATTGCTATTTGTTCGCAACAATCCCATCGAATATTCCAAATACTCACCCATCTTATGGCAAAGTGCCAGTAATTGGATTATTGGCTCACCTTGATACTTCTCCAGATGTAAGCGGAGCAAACGTAAAGCCACAAGTAATTGAAAATTATCAAGGTGGCGACATTGTCCTACCGGCTGATAATTCCATCGTTATCCGCGAATCTGAAAACCCAAAATTAGCTCTTTGCAAGGGGCATACACTCGTTACTACTGACGGAACTACTCTCCTCGGTGGTGATGACAAAGCAGGAATTGCTGCTATCATGGCACTTGCTCAATATCTAAATGAGCATCCAGAAATCCTCCATGGCGATATCCGTATCGGCTTCACTCCTGATGAAGAAATCGGACAAGGCACAATCTTCTTTGATTTGAAGAAGTTCGGAGCAAAATACGCTTATACTATTGATGGAGAATTTCCAGGCGAATTAAATAAAGAAACATTCAGCGCAAATGCTGCTACAATCACTGCTTATGGTAGAGATATTCACCCAGGTTCAGCAAAGAATATAATGATCAATTCTGTCAGAATCATTTCCGATATAGTTGGAATGCTACCGATAGAAATGTCTCCAGAAACTACTGAAAAATACGAACCATTTATCCACCCTCACACAATCGAAGGCGGAATCGGAAAATCTACTCTTCGTATGCTAATGAGAGATCATAATACAAAGGGATTAGACAAACAGCAGGAGATCCTCGAGGGAATAGTAGCAAAAGCACAAGCTAAATATCCAAAAGCAAAAATCGAATTAGAAATCAAAAAGCAATATAGAAATATGGCTGATTACTTAGCTGGGCAAGAACTTGTAACGGATAATATGTTCGAAGCAGCGAAACGCGCCGGAGCTAATCCATTCTGGGAGCCAATTAGAGGCGGAACTGATGGCAGCAGACTTACTGAAATGGGATTGCCATGCCCGAATATTTATGGTGGTGCGCAAAACTTCCATAGCAAAACTGAATGGCTATCCGTTGACGCAATGGAGCTAACAGTAAAGACTCTGATTGAATTGGTTCAATTATGGGTAGAAACAAGTAAATAATAATTAGTAATAAAATATTACTATTAATAACAAAAATCCCCTCGTTTGTCTTTAGACAGATGAGGGGATTTTTTATATATTTATATATTATTTATTCGCTATTATTTGTCAAAGCGTCCTTGCACAGGAGCTACGCCCACTTGCTTATAAGCATTTGCTAATACAGGGCGGTAGCGCGGATCATTAACCATACTTTGGATTTTCATTAATCCTTGGATTAAGTTCTCTGGTCTTGGTGGGCAACCCGAAACGAATACATCTACGGGCAAGAAATTCTCAATCCCCTGCACCACAGAATATGAACGGAACATTCCACCAGTAGAGGCGCAAGCACCAACCGCCATCACCCACTTGGGGTCTGCCATTTGGTCATATAATTTACGAACAGCCCAAGCCATTTTATGCGTAACCGTTCCTGCTACTAATAGGAAATCTGATTGTCGCGGAGTATATCTAAATACTTCGGAACCGAATCGAGCAATGTCGAATTTAGATCCACCCACGTGCATCAATTCAATACCACAGCAGGACAATCCAAGAGGATTAGCCCACATAGAGTTAGATTGCGCCCATTTCAGCACCGCATCAACTGTTGTCATCACGAAGCCTTGCTTCTCGACGGTTTCAATTAGTCCCATTCAAAGCCACCTTTCTTTAATTCATATAGATACCCTAAAAATAGGATTACGAGGAAAATTGCCATTGCCACGATGCCCGGCGCTGCCAAGTGCCTGAATTGGATAGCCCAAGGATATAGGAAGACAACTTCTATATCAAAGATAATGAAGCTGACGGCAACCATATAGAATTTAATGGAATATCTCTGGCGAGCATTGCCTTGTGGGGGCATACCGCTCTCGTAAGTAGATGTTTTCCATTTTGTCTTGCGGCGGGGTCCCAAAAACTCCGAAAGGAATACGAATAGGACAGCTATGCCGATCCCGACCAAAACCGTAAATATTAAGGGAATATAATCTATCATATCTCTATTTATTTTAAGTAAATTATATGCAATTCATAGCAATACTTATCTTCCTTTTATTTAAATGCCTTATGGTACTTCCCTCAAATTCGCGAGGGTGGAATTCATATCGCTATTTTGTTAATTATGTTTGAAACCAAAGTCCCTGTTTGTGCCCGAAACAGGGGTCGAACCTGCACTTCCGAACGGAAACTACAACCTGAATGTAGCGCGTCTGCCAATTCCGCCATTCGGGCAACGGGAATCACAAAACAATAAGTATATATTCTGTTAAAAATATATATTCAAAATTAAGCAATTCTTTATGAATTTGCAAATAATTTTTCTATAATCCCCCACATCTGAAGAAACTTGCTGAAAAAAATAATAAAGCCCATTCATCAGGGCGGGGCGGTGAGGCGAATCCGGCGATACCTTTATCCTCCATTTTCTTCATCATATCCAAATATTTCAGAATTAATTTTGTTTTTAGGTGAAAAACCGTTAAATTTGGGATATTTTTTGTTAAACATAATCTAAAATAGATCACAACAATACTGTAAGGCTAATAAAATGAGAAATTGGATTAAATTATTGCTTGTCTTGATATGCCTAAGCTTCGCTGTTGACACAGCATCAGCTCAGAACAAACAAGTGCGAGATGGACTCAGGAAAATCGCACAAGGCAAATCAGATGAAGCTCAGACTATACTCGAGGAGCTTTTGAATAAATACCCAGTCGATCCGGGTATCGTTTATTTACAGGCTTCGCTCACACCAGATGCCTCGAAGGCAATTTTACTATACCGCAAAATATTAAATGAATTTGCTAAATCAGAATGGACTGATGATGCTTATTGGAGATTGGTCCAATACTATGCTGTGAAGGGCGACACAGCCTCCGCAGTGAAAGCTCTTGAGCAATTTAAGACATTCCAGCCGACTTCTGAATATATTGCTGCGGCAAGCGACGTGGTCTATGTATCTCTTATGTATAACAGGGAGTTGGATAGCGATGCTCCAAAAGCCACTCCAAAGGAAGCCAAACCAATAATCAAAAAAGATGAAGCCTCCGCACAAGCAAGCCCAGCGAAAGAAATTAAGACGAAAGAACCGCAGCTAATCGCTTCAAAAAATGAACCCAAAAAAGAGGTGAAAAAAGAAGTAAAGGAAGAAAAAGTAAAGTATTGGGGATTGCAAGCAGGAGTCTATTCTACGATTGAAGCAGCGAAAGATGTTTGCGCAAAATTCCAAGAAAAGCGATTGAAAAATCAGATAGTTGAGAAAGATGTAGACGGCAAGAAAATGTTCGCGGTAATTATCGGAAAATATAAGACTAAAGAAACTGCCGAAGCAGAAAAAGAAACTGTTGGCAAAATTTGCAAATGCGAAATCCTACTTTATGGCTATAAATAACACCATAATTATTACTAAATCAATATAAATTCTATCATTTAAAAAAAAATAATAATATGGATGCGGAAATATTTAAGAAGATACCAAAAGTATATTACATCGTAGTAGCGATGGCGATTATCGTCTTTGGTATTCTATTCTTCGGTGGCGGGAAGAAAGCTCTTAGCGCCCTCGACCAAACAACTATTGAATTTCAACTAAAATCAAGCGAAGAAGTTATGAATGAGGACAAGCAAGTGGATAACGTTCTGCTGACCTCTAAGGATTTCAAAGCAAGAATTACCATCGACCCCGTGAATATCGCAAATTACGATAGCTTTATTGCTGCCGTCAAAGAACCAAATGCGAATATTAAAATCACTATTCAAAATAGCGATAAAAAGCTACTACAAGACGACGAAATCATCGAAACAGAGGCTATAAGCGTCAATGGTGTCGATTTCTCGAATCAGGAAAATAAATAAAGATTCTTCCTTTCAAAAGACTATTTTCTTCAATTAATAATAAAGATCATTATGGATTTAATTAGTGCAATTAGCGACAATATTGTCCCGTGGGTGCTAATTCCTTTGTTTATTTTCTGCGCAAGAATAATAGACGTAAGCATTAGCACAATTAGGATTATTTTCCTCGGGAAGGGCTTTCGCAAGCTCGCAGCTATTCTCGGATTTATTGAGTCTGTGGTGTGGATTACAGCAATATCCCAGATTATGCAAAATCTAAATAACCCTGTCTATTATTTGTTCTGGGGCTTGGGATTTGCCGCTGGAACTTATATAGGAATCGTCTTGGAAGGGAAATTAGCAATGGGGCAGGTGGTAGTCCGAATTATTACTCGCCACGATGCTACGGCGCTCAATGAATACTTGTTCTCCAAAAACTTCTCCATTACCTCCGTGGATGCAAGAGGCACACTCGCCGATAATGTGAAGATTATGTTCCTCGTTATCCAGAGAACTCAAATTCCAGAGGTCGTCTCGATAATCAAAGAATATAATCCTATGGCTATTTATACAGTGGAGGATGTCCGATTGGTAAGCGAATCAATATCCAAAACGGGCGCGCCGAATTTGCACACATTTATGCAATCATTCAGAAGAGCAAATAGAACGAGCAAATAATCGAAAAGCTATAATTGAAGATACTATAAATAACGAAATCAAAATCGAAGACACATAAAAAGAATAGAAACAACTAATAGAATATATGTTCAAAGGAAAAAAAGTAGTAGTGGTATTGCCGGCATATAATGCGGCAAAAACATTAGAAATCACATATAATGAAATTCCCTTAGATATCGTAGATGAGGTAGTCCTGGTCGATGATGCGAGCAAAGATGACACTTTAGCTGTAGCAAAGCAAATCGGAATCAAGCATATTATCAAACACGAAAGCAATTTGGGATATGGTGGCAACCAAAAGTCCTGCTATAATAAAGCATTAGAGCTAAATGCGGACATCGTCATTATGCTCCACCCTGATTACCAATATACTCCAAAGCTAATTTTGCCGATGGTGAGCATCATCGCAGACGAGCTTTACGACGTAGTTCTGGGTTCCAGAATATTGGGTAAGGGTGCTTTGCGCGGCGGAATGCCGATGTATAAATATATTGCTAATAGATTCCTAACTCTTTCGGAAAACCTCTTAATTAGCCAAAAGTTAAGCGAATATCATACGGGTTACCGAGCATATTCTGCGGCTGCTTTGCGTAAGATTAAGTTCAACGAAAATTCCAACGACTTCGTCTTTGATAATCAAGTGCTGTCCCAACTATTTATGGCGGGATATGAAATAGCAGAGATTACCTGCCCAACCAAATACTTCGAGGAAGCCTCCTCTATTAATTTTAGACGTAGTATGAAGTATGGATTTGGTGTATTGAAGGTATCGACTATGCACTTTTTGCACAAGCATAAACTTGCGAAATTCAAGTATTATTAAGAATCAGCAAAATATAAGATGAAACTAAAAAAGCTATATATATTCGTCGAAGGAAATGACGACGAGCTATTTTTTAAGAAAATAATGATCCCATTATTCCTGAATAGCTATAATGATGTAGAAATCTTTAAATATGCCCAATGGAAGCGACAGAAAGTAGAGCTGTTCCTCCAAAGCATTATCACGCTTAATTATGATTATATCTTCACGGCAGATATTGATTTGCTCGAGACGGTAAATGCCAAAAAACAAGTGATACGCCATAAGTTCGGCAACCTCGACAACAACAGGATTACGATAGTAATCAAGGAAATAGAAAGCTGGTATTTAGCTGGTTGCACCGATGCTATGTCCGCAGTGTTGAACATCAGAATCCCCGCAAATACAAACGAAATCACCAAGGAAGACTTCAACGCAATTTGCCACACGACATACCGCAGCAGAATCGATTTCATGTATGAATTGCTAAAAGTATTTAATTACGAGACGGCGAACGAACGCAACGAAAGCTTCCATTTCTTTATGAACTTATATAATCTAAATAAAAAGGAAAACGAACCAGAAGGAAAAAGCCAATGAAAAGCTACAGGAAAGAACTAACATTTAATACAAAGACTCGCCGAGCATATTTGAATATCACGCCGGAAGTCCAGCAATGCCTGAACGAAAGCGGAATAAAGGAAGGCTTTGTATTGGTTAATGCTATGCACATAACGGCATCCGTCTTCATCAATGATGATGAAGGAGGATTGCACAGGGATTTCGAGACTTGGCTCGAAAAATTAGCACCAGAAAAGCCTCATGATCAATATCACCATAATGGATATGAAGATAATGCCGATGCTCACATGAAACGCCAATTAATGGGGCGCGAGGTAGTCGTAGCAATTACTAATGGGAAGCTCGACTTCGGTACTTGGGAGCAAATCTTTTACGGTGAATACGACGGAATGCGCCCAAAACGCGTATTGATAAAGATCATCGGGGAGTAATGTGGGGGGGGCTGATAAGCATCACTTTAATTTGATTCGAATTGAGTCGTCAGGAAGGAATAATTTCTCCATAACACTTGCAATTCTTGATATACAATTTGAAGCTGTAATGCTAATATGAATAAACAACAAGTCGTCATTCAACTCTTTTACCTTATCCCAAACCTTACCCTCAAATGTTTTATAGCGACTTGTCAAATCAGCGTTGGAATCAATTAACTCTTTTAGATAACTCCATTTTAGAATAGTTTCGTCACGTCTAAACATATCTAGTTGATTCTCTAAAATATACTCAAAATCAT
>CAZGXC010000070.1:0-12030 GCA_964529535.1 uncultured Hyphomicrobiales bacterium
TACAAAAGATGGGAAAAGAGTAACTGGCACAAAGGTAAGCGAAAAAGTAGGTAATGTTGTATTAAAAGAAGGGAAAGATTATACTGGAGTGGCGGATGTAGTTGGAGTACCAAACATTGTATATTATCAGCCAATGAAAGGACACGATGGCAAAACGATAGGAATGATCTTTTGCGGGATACCACTATCTATGGCTCAAAAACAAGAAAGAGAAATTTTGACAAGCGGTATTATTACGGCGGTATTCTTTTTGTTGATCATTGCCTTCGTCATTTATTTTATTCTGAAAAAATTAGTAGTGAAGCCGATCAATATAGCTGTAGAAATGTCTAATAATATTTCAAAAGGTGTTTTCAACGAGACAAATGTTACTTCGAAAGATGAATTTGGTGAGTTAGCTGAATCCTTCAACGCAATGCAGACGACAATTAAAGAAGTAATAAATGAAAATAATCAAATGGCTCACGAAGCCGTAAGTGGTAACTTCAAATATCGCGCCGACGCAAGCAAATTCCAAGGCGAATACAAAACAATGGTCGAAGGAACCAACTCTATCGTAGAGTCTTACGTAGTTCCATTGCAAATTATGAGCGATTATTTAAACCAAATCGACAAAGGCGATTTACCAGAGAAAATTCTCGATACTAGACCTGGCGACTTCGTAGCAATTCGCGATGCTGTGAATCACTTAATCGATACACTTGCTGCTATGCGCGCCGACGGAGCTTTATTAATCAAAGGCGTGCAAGATGGAATCATCCAAGATGTCCGCGCCGATGCTACAAAACATAAAGGCATATATTACGAAATAATTCAAGGATTTAACCAAACTCTTGATACAATTGCCGATCCGATAGTAGAGTTGTTCAATGTCCTCGAGAAATTATCCTCTGGCGATCTAAGCGCGAGAATGATTGCAGAATACACTGGAACTTTTGAGCTATTAAAGGACAACTTAAATAATACTATCAACTCTTTACCATTAGAGGAGATAACCCAAGTAATGGCTGCAATGGCAGATGGCGATTTAACAGTAAATATGATTAAAGAATACAAGGGCGACAACCTAAAAATCAAAAATTCCGTTAATGAAACGCTTGAATCCTTAAATCAAATCCTTGGGAATGTTAAATCTACAGTCGATGAAGTTACTCGCGCTTCAATGCAGGTATCTGATACAAGCTCAGCCCTCTCGCAAGGAGCTACCCAGCAAGCAGCATCTTTGGAGGAAATCACTTCATCAATGCACGAAATTGGCTCACAAACCCGCAGAAATGCCGAAAATGCTAACGTTGCGAACACTCTGTCTACCAACGCACGCGATGCCGCCGAAAGAGGAAATTCAGAGATGGGGCAGCTTACAAGTGCCATGACTGAGATAAATACTTCATCGAATAATATCTCAAAAATCATTAAAGTAATTGATGATATTGCTTTCCAAACTAACCTGCTTGCGTTGAACGCTGCCGTAGAAGCCGCAAGAGCTGGTCGCCATGGTAAGGGCTTTGCTGTAGTTGCGGAAGAAGTTCGTAGTCTTGCAGCACGCAGTGCAAAAGCAGCTCAGGAAACTTCTGAAATGATTGAGAACAGCATTAAGACAGTAGACCGCGGAGCGGAGTTAGTTCAAAAAACTGGCGAAGCCTTGATGGGAATCCAACAGGAAGCAGTAAAAGTAGCTGATATTATTGCTGAAATTAATACTTCATCTAACGAGCAAGCACAGGGCATTGCGCAAATTAACGAAGGACTAAGCCAAATAGACAGGGTAACACAAACAAATACCGCCAGCGCCGAGGAATCAGCAAGTGCAGCCGAGGAGCTATCTGGTCAAGCATCGCAACTCCGTGAGTTAGTAGATAGATTTAGACTAACGAATAATGGTGGCGGTGGAAGCTATTCTATGCGTCTCAATAGTGGCAGAAATAGAAGCCTGAATAGATATAATGCATAATTCATAATGCGTAATTCTCAATGCACAATTAAGAATATTAAAGAAAAATCAACCCCGTTCTTTAGGGCGGGGTTGATTTTTCTTTATAACCGATGGGAATAGAAAGATTTCACCCACCGCTAAAGCAGTGGGTTGAGAAGAGGAAGGATCACTTCACTTTCTTCTGGAATTTCTTTCTGATTATTTCGCTTTGAGTTGTGAAATTTTTCTTCTGTTCTGCTATTAGCTTCAGAAATTCCTCGTATTTGCTTTCAGCATCATAAAATACTTGATCTTTCCAGCGGACATCCCGCTTTAATGTAAGCAATGGGGTTACTAATTCCAAGATCATTAAGAAAATAGATGCTGGCAGGAGGTAAGGGAATAAATCAAGGCGACGCAATCTGAACATCGATGGAATCATAATTATTAGATCGGATACAAAGCGCAAAGCCAATGCGATTAAGGATAAGTAATAATCCCCTGTAATGAGTGGGAAAATTATCGCTACCCATAAAGCAACTGCGGTCAGCATCCAGGCAAACGCTTTCATTCCAAGTGATGTTCCGCCCAATATCCAGCGATGATGCTGATTTATATATTCTTTAAGAGTTTTATTCGGGAGAGTGTTAATCGTTGATTCATGATTCGATAGATGGCGTAATTTATAGCCTTTGTCGTGCATAAATTGCAGCATAGCAAGATCCTCCGTTACGGAGAATTTTAGGGCTTCATAACCACCGATCTTCTCAAATTTCTCCTTTGATAGAGAAATATTATTCCCAAAGCATCCGTATGGTAAATTTAATCCAATTCCGCCAACCGCAAGTGTATGAAGATACATCCATTCGACAGATTGCAGACTGCTGAAAAAATTATCATTAATCACATTGGTAAATGCTGCCGTCATACCCAAATCATCGTCAGAATAGCCTCTTGCATTAGAATAGATCCATTGATCATTCACCAAGCAATCCGCATCAGTCATTAGGATAATATCACCTTTTGAGCTGTTTATCCCAAGCTGCAAAGCTCCGGGCTTGCCTCGTAGGTTTTTGATAGCTTTTTCATTGTCATTATGAATCACAATAAGATTGGGAATAAGATCCAGCATAGAATCAAGGATCTCGCCCGTGTTATCCGTAGAGCGGTCATTAACGGCTATTATTTCATATTTATCGATGGGGTAATTATTTTTGGAGATTGAGATAAGGCAATCTTTTATAAGCGTGGTCTCATTGCGGGCAGGGACTACCACCGAAACGAATGGCAATGCTTTGCCGCTTGATGTTTTCTTGAATCGACCTAATTCGATTATTAGTCCAATGGTGAAAACCACGATGCGGAGAAAGTATATCGAACATAACGCGATAAATAAGCTAATCATATTAATGCCTCTAATTTATAATTTGAGAATACAAAAATAATAAATTAAATCGTTAATAACTATTATATTTATTAATGTTAAAAATCAGTTAATTATCAATTATAGAAGCCAAATTCTAAATATTGCTAATAAGTCCGAGGATTTTTCGTATTTTTGCAGACTAAGAAATTAACACATTTTAAATATAAAATATGGACAAATTAGTAATCGAAGGCGGGCACAGGCTCGTTGGGACAATTCCTATCTCCGGAGCAAAAAACGGCTCCTTAGCAATAATGCCTGCGGCATTGCTCGCCGGTGGCACATATACTTTTCATCATACGCCAAACCTCCGCGACGTTTGGACTATGAGCAGATTGCTCGGCTCGATGGGCGTGCATTGCGAATTAAATGGCAATGATCTATTCGTGGATTCTACGAATATCACTTCATACGAAGCCCCTTATGAACACGTGAAGAAGATGAGAGCGTCTTTCTATGTTCTGGGTCCTCTCGTCAGCAGATTCGGATACGCCAAAGTTTCCCTGCCGGGCGGATGCGCCTGGGGACCTCGTCCTGTGGATCTACATCTAAAAGGATTAGAGAAACTTGGTGCTGAAATTGACCTCGATAATGGTTACGTAATCGCTAAGGCTGATAAGCTAAAAGGAGCGCGCTTCCATTTCGATATTTCAAGCGTGGGAGCTACTGGTAACGTCCTGATGGCGGCAGTATTAGCCAAAGGCTCGACCCTGCTAACGAATGCTGCTACTGAACCAGAGATAACAGCCCTTGCGAGAATGCTCGTGAAAATGGGTGCGAAAATCGATGGAATCGGCACTAATCAATTAGAAATTGAAGGCGTTGATGAACTAAAACCCGTCGATGAAACTACTATCCCCGATAGAATTGAAGCGGCTACGTATCTAATCGCTGGAGCTATGACGCGCGGAAAAGTAGAGCTAACGAATACTAATCCATATCATCTATCGGCTGTAATCGCCAAGCTCGAAGAGACTGGCTGCCAAATTGACGTAAATGGATCAAGTATACTCTTGGAAATGGACGAAGCACCAAAACCAGTAGATATCACTACAAATATTTACCCAGGAATACCGACTGACATTCAAGCTCAATGGATGGCATATATGCTTTGCACCGAAAATGGCACTGCTAAAATTTCCGAAACTATTTATACAGATAGATATAAACACGTGTCTGAATTAGCAAGGCTTGGTGCGCAGGTAGAAGTAATTGATGCTATCGCGATTATCAATGGTGGAAATAAATTAAAAGCTGCAACCGTGATGAGTTCGGATCTTAGAGCAAGCGCATCGCTCGTCTTGGCTGCTTTAGTAGCCGAAGGCAAGACGGAAGTTCTTCGCGTGTATCATTTGGATAGAGGTTATGAAGATCTCGAAAACAAACTAAATGCCGTTGGTGCTCATATCAAACGAATAAAAACAGAGATGATTTAATACTGTGATTTAATACTGGAGTGGGACTCTCTCCCGAAGCGTTTCATCACAGAAAGAATTGTCTTAAATATATAAAAAGTTGACTTCTGCTTTTTAGCAAAGTTGACTTTTTTTTAATTTATTGAAATTATATTTTTATATTTATCAAATATTTACTAATTTTGTGTTGACTTTTTTATAAAACAATGTTGACTTTTTTCTGAAAAAATATGGAAGCAAAGATTAAAGTATTAAATCCACAATTTGACTCAAAACTTATGGATTTAATTATCGAAATGGAAAGATTGAAGGAAAGAAGTTTGGGCGGAACTACGCACGAAATGATTTTCTTTCAATTAAAAGATATTTTTCATATTTTGGAAAGTATTGGCTCGAGTAGAATCGAAGGGAATAATACGACTATCGCCGAATATATAGAGACCAAAATCCCTGAATCAGATGTAAATAATCATCATGCGGCTTTGCTTGAAATCAGCAATATTGAGAAAGCAATGAAATTCATCGAAGAAACTGTAGCGGAATATCCCATCAACAAATCTTTTGTCAGCGAGCTTCATAAGATTGTAGTAGAAAATTTAAGCCCGGCTCCTCTTGGCGAGGGAGATCCAAACCCTGGGGTTTATCGTAGCCATAACGTCTCTATTTATAAATCATCGCATAAACCAATCGACTATATTTTCATCAATGATTATATGGAGGAGTTAATTAATTTTATCAACGAAGATCACGGCTCTAAATATGAGCTAATAAAAATGGCAATAGTTCATCATAGATTTGCCTGGATACATCCATTTAGCAATGGAAATGGTCGGACTGTTCGATTATTAACCTATGCTATGCTCGTTAAAAGTGGATATAGAGTAGAGAAAGGAAGGATTATTAATCCCGTTGCTATTTTTTGTACCGATAGAAATAAATATTATGACAAGCTGTCCTTGGCTGATAACGGTAGCGAGGAGGGGATGCTGGCTTGGTGCGAATATGTGATTGAAGGATTGAAAAAGGAAGTAGATAAGGTTTATCGATTAACTGATTATTCTTTCGTTAAAGATAGATTGCTAAACCCAATGCTGGAGCTATCATTCAAAAATAAAATGCTAAATGAGATTGAGTATAAAATTTTAAAAATAGCAGTAGAAAAACAAGTAATGCAGGCAGGGGATATTGATAAATTATTCCCAGGGAAATCTCCCAACGAAAAAACGCGCCAAATCAATAAATTACTTGATAAAAACTTACTAATAAGATTCGAAGGACAAAGGAAATACGGTGTAAACTTTGGCAATAATTACCTATTGAGAAGCATTATGCAAGTCCTTGATAAAGAAGGATTCTTGCCGATGAAACTCGATAGCTAAAAATTATTACCACGTATAGTGTTATATTACCAGAGAATGCAATTCTGCATATAATTCATCTACATTATCCAATTCAGAGAGGACTATATAAATTGCTTCATCGCTGATTATTTCAAAAGATTCTAGTTTATATCGCCCTGCTGTTTCAGCAATGTTTTGCAATAAATGATTATTTGAACAGTTGCGTAAATTCTTACCAACAAGACAGATAGCAGCGATATTATCCTTAATTTCGCAGTGATAGTTTCGGGAAAATATAGCGGATAATCGCGAAATATTATCCGTAAGAATTGAAATTTTGCTGATACCTTGCGAAATAAGATAATATTTAGCAGAGCTGGCAAGCATACATTCAGCTATCTTTTGAAGGATTTCCGCATTCTTGTTTTTATCTGATGGCAGAACAATGTTAAAGATAAACAACTGCTTTTGCATCGCCATTGCGTCTAATTCTATTTTGTCTGCGCAAGTAGTGCGGAGCGTTGTGCCTTTTGCTTTTGGTTCATTCGTGTTTAATACTCTGACGGGGATATTTGCGTCTATTGCTGGCTTGACTGTATCGGGGTGCAAGACTTTAGCACCGAAGGCAGAGAGTTCTCGAACCTCCGCAAATGTCATTGATTCAATGGAAATAGCATCCGGGAAGAAGCGAGGATCCGAGCTGAAAATCCCCGAAACATCTGTCCAAATCTGTATTTCAGATACGTCGAGGGCTACTGCGAACACAGCGGCGGAATAATCGGAACCACCACGAGATAAGACTGCTGTATTTCCCAAGGAATCGGAACCGATAAATCCTTGGATTACTTGTAAGTTATTGCCATTATAGAGATTAGATGAATATTCATTCCTCAGATTGATTTTAGTTTTCTCGAAATCAACGACCGTCTCTTGTTTATTATAATATAAACTCATTATTTTGCGGGCGTCGAGAAAAGCAACATTCATTCCCTCTGATTTTAAATAATATGAAAATATAGTAGTGGAAAGCAATTCGCCGAAAGCTGCCATCGTCGCATTGGAGCGTGGTGTTAGCTCCTTCAGCAGGCTGATACCCTCGCTTAATGTGCTTATTTCATCTAATAGATTTTGGACTTCGGCTTTTGCTGCTTGGTGCAGTTCCTCGCTTAATTTCAAATCGTTTAGTAAAGTCAAGTGGTGAGACGAAAGGCTGCTAATTAGCTCCTGAGCAACTTCTTGATTATCTCGAGCAGAGGCTTCTGCTAATTTCAATAAATTATCCGTTGCCCCGCGGCAAGCCGACAGCACTAATAGTATTTGCTCGTCCTGCATTGATGCGAGAATCTCTTTTACTTGCCTCATATTATTATGAAACTGCACAGATGTGCCACCAAATTTCAATACTTTCATATTATCTTTTATCAGTATTTCTCAATTATTTCATTTATATTTTACAAGAATTAACAATGTTTAGTAACTGATTGCTGTTAATTTTTTCAATTATTAGCTATCAGTTATTAATCGCTAATTTCTATTTTTAAATCTTCTTGTGTTGTTATTTTGATATTGCCTTCCTCGCCCGGAATAGTTTTTACGCTTAATCCATTAAATTCAGCAATTGAAGCATCATCAGTAAAAACTTTGCCAGAGGCGAGAGCCACCTCGAAAGCGCGGAGCAATTTCTGATAGCCAAAGGCTTGCGGAGTCTGCACCAATACCAACTTGCTTCTTTCAAGTGTTTGCGATACTATTCCATTTTCATCAATCATTTTAATTGTGTCTTTTGCTGGAATAACTGGGATCACGCCATCATATTGCTTCACTTCCGTAATTATTCGCTCAATCAATTCCTTGCTGATATTCGGGCGCACAGCATCGTGAATCAGAACATAATCAGCATCGCTACAATGACTGCTCTTGAGCGCATTATAAACGGAATCCTGTCTCTCTGCTCCATTTGGCACAAAGCAAATTGGCGTTTTAATAGAGTATTCAGAGATTTTCTCTTCTAAGAAATCAATCCAATCTGGATTAACAGCGATAATTACTTTATTAATAGTGTTAATTGACGTGCTGTTATTAACATTCTCTGCCAATATATCAAATTTCAGCAAAGTATGAATAATAATTGGTATCCCGTTAATTTCGAGGAACTGCTTAGGAATCGGAGCATTCAAGCGCTTTCCGCTTCCTCCCGCTGGAATTATCAAGTATGTTTTTGCTGCCTTATCCATTGATTATTTCTTCGAAATGATTTGATGAAATGGAATTACTTAAATCTATATTTTTCCGTTATTACGGCTGGTTGGACTAATCGGAAATCTCCAAATCCATTTTGGTCGAGGAAGTATAGGCTTTGTCCATTGCTGTAATTCCAGCGTTCATAGACTCGTCCCATATAGTCTGGCGTGCCTCGCTCGGTGCTTAATGGCGGACCATATACCACGTAAGCTGCAGCCATATCACTTCTCCAATTTTCGCCTCTTGATGAACTTCTGAATCTCTTCGATGCTGTTTCAATTCTTCTAAAATACTCATCAAGTGCTTCGTTGCGTTCCGTGTTCGGGGTTGGGTCGAGGCTTTTCCAGAACTTCAAGAATCTATCCAATTTATCATCATTATCCTTGCCCTCTCTCATGTATCTCATATCGTCTGGATATGCGGCATAGAAAGACTGCTCAATCGCTAAATCAATATTATCAAGAGATATTTTCCCTATCTGTCTTTTATATTCGATGCTTCGTTCTGATCCAGCCACAATAAAGTTATTATAGGTTTCGGGATTTGCCCCCGGCTTTAGTGCGTAAGTTCTTAAGATGTATGTCTCGCCTTGCTTCAGCCCTTTCATTCCTTTTATTGGGAAGTATAAAGAAGATTTCCCTTGCGGAACGAATTTGGTAATTATTTCGCTTTTTAATATTTCTGTATTTGCTTTATTATATAACACATAGATGAAATCGATTGAATCCGCCGCATTTTTATTATAAATTTCCATCACAGTAAATAATGAATTAATAACTGGGGCGATGTTATCGGAAAGGAACGGAGTAATCTTGAAACTGCTCCCGACTTGCTCGATTTTGCTCACCAAGAGTGTGCCACTCATCGATAATTCAAATTTCTTGAAGTCCAAGAGCGAAACTCTGCGTTGCTTCTCGTATTCCATTCCCGCTAACTCATCTGTAATAATTATTTTTACTTTGTAATCGCCTGCGGGCAAAATAAATGATTTGAAGAAGTAATCGAAATCTCCGCTGCCACCTTGAGCTACGAATAAGCTATTAGCCTTCAGTTTGCGCGTAGTTTTATATTCAGCAGCTGTTCTGTCATTGCTATCGCTCACGACTATCCTTGCCACGCAGTTTGCTAAGAAGATGCCTTCTATATCCTCGAATTTAATCATTTGATATGGAATTGCGGCAGCAATATCGATGCGCGAATGCCCAACAGAATCACTACTGAAAGCCGTAGCATCGAAGAAGAATTCTAATTCAGCATCGGCAGCGGTTAGCGAAGAAGCGCTGCTGAAATAGCTCGCAATCGAGGCGAGGATTATCCAAAAATAATATTTTCTATTTTTCACGACCAATTTATTTTTCACGATTAATTATCATTCTTATGAATTACTTTAATAATAAAATTAAGGCGTTTTTCTTAATTCAATTATTGTATTTTAATTTAAATTTCTGGTGATGGGTGAAGATTATTGGAATAAAGTAATAATTAATATGACAATCCCCCGATGAGAAATAGATTTTCGGCGGGGAATTATGTGAATTATGTTCTAAATATTAATATTGACTAATGTTTTTAGCATTAATATTCGAAGCGTCCATCTGCTTTCCAAAGCATATTGGTTTTTATATAATCTGTAAAAGTCTTGTTATCTTGGTTGATAAATGAAATTTTACCTTCAGCACTTAGCGAGGTCTCATCGATTTGACCGCGTGCCGTAACGGAGAATTTCATTGCGCAGTTAAGCTCCGCTTCCATTGGCTCTGAAAGAACTTGGCTTGGACCATAAATAACGGTTTGATTCTTGATGAATTGCTTGAGAGTAAAGGCAGATTCCAACATGTAATATCCACCACGCTCGCCGATAAACTTCACTTCAACTGTATCATAGAAATGGACACCATCGATTACAAATTCAATGTTTGATTTCCAAACGCTGTCCTTGGGAACTCGCTTTATTGGATAATCTATTTTCTTCACGTCGGTGATTTGGTTAATCATTGCTTTATTTAAGGCATTGCGATACATTATAAATTTTATCGGATTCATTTCATCTTTTGCTGAATCAATTATTTCAATATCAGCCTTCATTTGCGTGCCCGGGACAATATCAGCTATTTCATAATAGGGAGAAATAACATACTTGTATTCTTTACCAACATTAAGTTGGTAATTTGCTATGTCGCTATTCCACTGCTCAAAGCAATTTGGGTCTTTGGTATTGAAGTGCCATTTTCTTTTGCCGGCTGAATCAAGAGTGTGTCTGATAGAATCAGTGATTACGGCAATAGTCTCGAATCCAGTTTTGGTTACTTCATGTGATTTATAGTGAAAGAAGATTTTGCTATCACGAGAAAAATTAAATAAACTTTTGTCCGAATATTCTCTTTTGATCTTGGTGTTTTCGCTATGTATGTATTTATATACATAGGCATCAGAATAATCGAAAATCATCTTATAAGTGAGTCTATTATCTGAATCTGCAAAAAGGCTTGAAGCCGTATAGAGCAGAATTGCCAGTGTTAGCGTTAGTTTGTTTCGCATAATACATTTACCTTTCAATAAAGTTATATAAAGACCAAGCCGCTAAGGTCATACCGTCCCAAATCGACTTGTTATTAATTGCTTTGATTATATCTTGCGAGCTAAGAGTTACAATATCAATAGCTTCGCTGTCATCAGCTTTTATTTTATATGGGCTTAGCCCTTCTGCCAAGAATGTGTTACAAATCTCGTCCGTCATTCCATTGCATGGATTATATTCGGAGAGGAGAGTAAGTTTTTCAGCTTTATACCCAGCTTCTTGAGCTAATTCCAATTTGGCATTTTCTATGATTGAAAGCCCTGAATTGCATCCGCCGCCGGGAAATTCAATGCTCTCTCGTTTATTTAAATATCTATATTGACGAACGAGTATGAAAGTATCAATATCCAATTTCGGCACAATAACTACCGACCCGCGAGACTTAACGAAATAGTAATTTGCTTCGTCTCCATTTGGCATAATATATCTGTCTAAATGATAATCCCAATATGGATTTTCATGTATAGACTTTGATTCAAGTGTGCTAAATATTTCTGGGTGTTTCATGATTAAATTTCCTTTAAACATCTCCCAAAGCAGAGAGAGTAACATCATTGATCTTGCCTGCTATTACGGAGTGGTGCATAAATTCATATAGAGTGCTACTGATAGAAAGCTCGCCGATCCCAGAGTTCTTTTTTCCTGTGAATGGGAATATATCCGGACCGCGCTGGCATTTTGTGTTGATATTGACTCTGCCGCATTCATATTGTAAGAGATCAGAAAGCTCTGAAAGGGTTTTGCTATCATTCCCAAAGATGCTAATTTGCTGACCAAATTCTGAATCATTGATATAATCGAGGACTTCGTTAATATCATCGAAGCGCACGAGTGGGACAATTGGTCCGAATTGCTCTTCGCTGAAAATTCTCATATTAGAAGTTACGTTGCTTAATAATGCGGGATAGAACACGGTGTGCACCACTTTCCCGCCGTCGGGAGTATGGTTGATTGCGCCTTTGTTCATCGCATCTTCAAATAAAGTCTTTAGGTATAAAATACGGTTTTTATCAAAAATTGGCGTAATGCGCACGTCGTTTTCCCAAGGCATTCCAATCACGGCTGCTTCTATTTCCTTTCGCATTTCCTCTATTAGTTTATCATAAATTTATTCATAA
>CAZGXC010000071.1:0-11956 GCA_964529535.1 uncultured Hyphomicrobiales bacterium
CAATAATCTTATTTAATTTTTCAGATGAAATCACAGCACCTCCCTGGGCTACTCTTGAGCCTGCGAGCCCTGTGCCAGCTCCGGAAAAAGTAATAGGAATATTTTTCCCATAGCATTCATTGATTTGCGCAATTAATTCGTCTATACTTTCTGGAATGTAAACTACTTCAGCATTCCCCTGAAAATTAGAAGAATCGATGGTATAAGTAGCTATAAGTTCTTTATCTGTTTTTGTAATCATACTAATTAAGCTTATGGATAAATGATATAATCGATAACTGATAATAAAATGAATGCAAATATACGGATTTGTATGCAGATTTGTAACTCTTATAGCATAAATATCGTAATATTGTATTAAAATAGTAGTGAGTATTTGCGAAGGTAAATTGCGTATATAATAATTACATATTATCTTATTTAGTCATTTTATTTTTGATAATGTTAGCAAAAATTATTAATTTCGTAGTTTGCAAAGTAGGGTAAAATCATTTTTTGTATTTTAACAATTAATATAGAAATCCATAGTTGAAACAAGATAAACACATAAATTGGCAATCAGAGCTTAAAGAAGAAGAGCAAATCCTGAAGGATAAGTTCTCTGAACTCGGCACATTGCCCAAGCACATCGCTATTATTATGGATGGTAATGGCAGATGGGCTTCGAAGCGTGCAATGCCCAGAGCTATGGGGCATAAACAGGGTGTAGAAGCTATCCGCGATATTGTAAAAGCATCATCGCAGATAGGAGTGGAATACCTTACTCTTTATGCATTTTCTGTTGAAAATTGGAATAGACCCTCTGCGGAAGTCAGCGTCCTGATGAATTTGCTTGAATATTACTTGAAAAATGAAGTAGAGGAATTGCACAGGAACAATGTGTGCCTGCAATCCATTGGCAAAATTTCATCACTTCCGAAAGCAGCGCAAAGATTACTAAATGATGCGTATGAAAAAACCAAAAACAACACTGGTTTAAAGCTGACATTAGCCCTGAGCTACTCTGGTAGATGGGATATAGTGCGGGCAGTGCAGATGCTCGCCCTCGATGTGCGAAGCGGAAATTTATCCCCCGAAGATATTAACGAGCAGATGATGACTTCATACTTATCTACAAAGGGATTACCCGATCCCGATTTGCTCATTAGAACAAGTGGGGAGATGCGTTTGAGCAATTTCTTGCTTTGGGAAATGGCATATTCCGAGATTTTTATCACTGATAAATTTTGGCCCGAATTTAACAGAAAAGACTTTTTTGAGGCTATCTTAAATTATTTGACCCGCGAAAGACGCTTCGGAAAGACTTCTGCACAAGTGCAAGATGCTAATTCCGGAGACGTTAATTTATCTTATTTAAAGAGAGTAGTGAATGCGATTAAATCATAGATTTTTGAATCATAAATTAATAACGATTCTTACATTATTGTTCCTTGTTTATAATGCCGATGCTCAAACTCAGCCCAGCACCTACACAATAGCTGGCGTTTCTGTTGAGGGGAATGTATTCTCGGACGAAAGCACTATCATCACGATAAGTGGTTTGCGCCCCGGGGAGACAATCAATTATCCCGGCGACGGAAAGCTACAAATGGCAGTCAAAAACTTATGGCAACGCAAGCAATTCTCCGAAGTCGATATTCAAGTGGATAAAGTTACCCCCGTCGGAATATTCCTAATAATAAAAGTCAAGGAATTTAACCGCCTAAGCTCTATTAACATAAGCGGGAATAAAGAATTAAAAGAACAAGATATCAGAAAAGAATTTCATAAAGTGAAGGGCGACATTATCTCTCCTTGGGATTTGTATGTAGCCAAAAGAGATATTAAATCCGCATATAAGAAGGAAGGCTTGCTCTATTCAAAAATAGAGATGAAAGAGATCCCAACCGATACTAATAAATTCGTAAATATCGATGTCAATATTCAGGAAGGCGTAGCTTTCTACACAAAAGAAGTTAAGTTTATTGGAAATAAATTCTTTACAAATGAAGAATTAGAAGATGCCTTCGACAAGACCCATACTAAAAAATGGTGGCAGATTTGGCGTTCGGCTAAATTCGATACAAAAGAATATGATGACGACAAGATTAAATTGATTTCCTTCTTCAAAAAAGAAGGCTTTATCGATGCTTATATTGTTCATGATACTTTGATTTTTGATGAAGCTAATGAGGCGTTACGCATAGAAGTTACTGTGAATGAAGGGAATAGATTCTACCTGCGTAATGTCAAGATAGAAGGAAATACTGTATTCCCAGAGGAAATGATTGCTCGTCGCTTAGATTTCAAAAAAGGCGAAGTGTATGATCAAGAGAAAATGCAAGCAAATATCTCATTAAATCAAGAATTTACAGATGCACTTTCCATCTATAATGATAATGGATATATCAATGCTCACATACAAAAGGAAGAGCAAAGAGTTGGCACAGACAGTTTAGATGTTTATTTGAGAGTTCAAGAGGGCAAAAGAGTTAAGTTCCGCAGAATTGATATTGCTGGCAATAGCAAAACCCGCGATAAGGTGATTCGCAGAGAGTTATTTACCAGACCTAACGATTACTTCTCTCGCGCTGCAATTATTCGCAGTTTGCGAAGCCTCGGAATGCTGAATTACTTCTCTCCAGAATCTCTTTCTAAATTTAAAGTGATTCCAGTAGATGAAGAAAATGTAGACGTTATCTATAATGTCTCCGAGCAATCAACTGAAACGCTTAATATGTCGGTTGGTTATGCCGGTGTATATGGATTAACTGCCTCTATCGGAGTATCTTTCAGAAATTTCTCGATAACTGAACCTTTCAAGGGTGGCGGCGGACAGATTCTCAATTTCAATTATGAAAATGGTTTCGGGCGTTCTCAGACCATTTCGCTTGGTTTGCAAGAGCCTTGGCTTTTTGACAAGCCAATTTCCGTAGGTTTCAACCTTTTCGATACCCGCTATAATTATTCAAATTTCAATTATAGAATGACTGGTGGGGCTGTAAATTTAGGAAAAAGATTGAAATGGCCAGATGATTATTTTAGAGCTGATTGGAGCTTTAGAGCTCAGATGAATGATATTTCTGCAAATGTATTCAATTCTCAATATTACCGCACAGGTAAATATTCAGAAATTACAGTTGGGCAGACAATCTCTCGTTCCAGTTTGAATAGTCCATTCTTCCCAACAGCTGGCTCTCGTTTCGCCCTTGGTCTTTATTGGGCAATGGGTGCCGTAGGTATTGGCGAGACAGATTACTTAAAAACCAGTTTTAATTACGAATTTAACGAGCCACTTTTTCAAATTGATGGAATGGATAGATTAGTATTCCATCTCTCGACAAACTGGGGCTATGTGCATAGTTTTAAATATCAAGATGCGATTTCCCCAAGAGAATTATATCGCATGGGCGGGAATGGTTTAGGCGGATATGATATTACTCCACTTCGTGGCTATTCAGACGAAAAAGTCGGCGTGCCATACGGCGGTAGAGTAATGATGAAACACGTAGCGGAGCTTCGCTTTGCTGTATCGCAAGGGCAAATGCCAATTTACGTGTTCGCATTCGCCGAAGCAGGCAATACTTGGAAGAACCTCGACCAGACCGATCCTTTTAAGCTAAATAGAGCTGCTGGTGTGGGCGTTCAATTAATGATGAACCCAATCGGTATAATCGGATTCAGCTATGGTTATGGTTTTGATCCGGAAATTGGTGGCTCTAAGCCAGCAGGCTGGAAATTCTTATTCCACTTAAATGGGCAATAATTAGAGTAATAATATGATCTATAATATTTTGATTAAGCAATTAATAATAAATAACATAAACAGTAAATATTTTTTTTAATAATAATTTTATAAGGGTTTAATACCAATGAAAAAAATAACATTAGCATTAGCTGCGTTTATTTTAGTGTCTTTATTCAGCATCAATGATGCAAATGCACAAGCTGCAAAACCATTGAAAATCGGTGTATGCGACGTAGAGAAAATCGTTCGCGAAATGCCAGAAGCAATGAATGCAGATAAAATCTTAAAAGATTTACAAAAAGCATATCAAGATACATTGCAAACAATGCAGACTGCTCTAATGCAAAAAGCAGAAGGCTACCAAAAACAACGCTCAATGATGGCTGCTGATAAGCAAAAGAAAGAAGAAGATGCTATCCGCCAGGCAGAACAAGATTTGTATCAATACAGAGATACAAAATTCGGCGAAATTAACCAAAAAAGAGCTGAATACCTCGAGCCAATCAGAAAAAAAGTATCTGAAGCTATCGAAGCTGTAGCAAAAGATGAAGCATTATCTTTTGTATTAGATAAGACAAATGGTGGATTATTATATTCTGAAGAAAAAGCAGACATTACTTTTAAAGTAATCGACAGAATGAAACGCGGAAGCAAATAATATTAATAATATTAGTTCAGCAAAAACAACACTTAATTTCGGGGAATGTTCCATAAGCTAAATTTACAATTTTAATAACATTTAGTAAAAGAATCTGATGAAGAAAATAACAAAAATTTCGATTTTATTATTCTGCTGTATTATTTTCAGCAATAATGATTTATTCTCGCAAAAAGTGGGATTTATTTCGACGGATCAAATTCGTGAATCACTCCCCGAAGCTAAGTCTGCTGACCAAAGGATCCAAACCATTATCGATGAATGGAAGAGAGAGGAACGAGAATTAGACCAGCAAATAGAGGCTAAGGAATTTGAAATCCAGAAAAATAGATTGATCTGGACTGAGAATGAGCGAATCCAAAACAATAATGAGTTGCGCGACCTGAAAAATTTGAGAATGAATTTCTCAAAAGAAAAATATTCCGTTAATGGGGAATATGAGCAAATTGTATATGCAATTCAGAAACCGGTGGAAGAAAAAATATTCGCCGCGGTGCAGAAAGTAGCTGCCGAACTCAATATTGATATTATTTGGGATAAATCCACGCAACCTCTTATTTATACTAATTTCAAATATGATATTACTGTAAAAGTCCTAAAAGAACTTGGAGTAAATACATCTGAACTTGAAGCAGAATTGAATAAGAAAATTGAAATGGATCCGAGAAACTCTCCGGATAATCAATCAAAGGAAACTCCTACTCGCAGAACGCGACAGAGAAGAACCGACAGCAAAGAAGATACAAAGGATAAACCGCAGGAAGCGAATCCAGCTGTATCTCCAGCAGCTGTAAAACCTATCTCCGACCAAGAAATATTACGTCCTCTTCCTCCTACAGAGAAGAAACCAGACTAAACCAATATTCAAATTAATTTTCAGTATCTAATAAAACAAAATGAAATTCAAAGAAGCAAATACAATAGAAGAGATTGCGACAATATTAAATTGTAAAATTCTGGGCGACCCCACTAAAGTAATCTCTGGTATTAATAGAATAGAAGAAGCAAATGATACTGATATTACTTTTCTCGCTGATGAAAAGTATATTAAATATTTGTCTGAGTGCAAAGCTGGCTGTATTATTGTTAATGAAGCTTTCCCAAATCTTGGAGAAGTGAAAAACATGAATTTTCTTCTATCTCCTGATCCGCGCAAAAGCTTTAATTCGCTTTTGGTGTTACTGAATGAGAAGAAGAAAAAGGAGCGCAAGAGCTTTATCCATCAATCTGTGGAAGTGGGCGATAATTGCAAGATTCATGATTCCGTCTATATTGCTCCGAATTGCACCATCGGTGATGAATGCGAAATAGGCGAGAATACTGTAATCATGCCGGGAGTAGTAATATGTAATTACTGCAAAATTGGCAAAAATACCTTGATTAACTCCAATGTGTCTATAAATGAGGAGTGCGAAGTAGGGAATAATTGTATTATTCATTCTGGAGTCGTGATAGGCTCTGATGGATTTGGTTTTCAAGAGAATCCAGATGGCTCATATACCAAAATCCCTCAATTGGGGAATGTCATCATCCGTGATGACGTAGAAATTGGCGCAAACTCAACTATTGATAGAGCAATTTTAGGCTCTACGATCATTGAGAAAGGCGTAAAAATTGACAATCTCGTGCAAGTGGCACATAACGTAATCATAGGAGAAAATACAGCAATAGCTGCGCAAGTAGGCATCTCTGGTTCTTCTAAAATAGGCAAGAGAAATAAAATCGCCGGGCAGTGCGGTATCGCTGGGCATTTAAATATTTGCGATGATGTTTTCTTGATGGCTCAAAGTGGCGTGCCAAAATCTATTGAGCAAGCCGGAGCATATTTCGGAACTCCTATTCGCGAGAGAATGAAAGCTTTTAGAATAGAAGCTGTTGTGAATAATTTACCCGACTTGAAAAAAGAGCTAAGCGACCTTTCAAAAAAGGTAAAAGAATTAGAAAATAATAAATAACGATATAAATTAGATATAAAAGAATAAAAAAAATCACTTTTTTGGGAAAAAGATGAAGAAGATCTTTACATTTATTTTAGCGCTACTAATATCAAATATGATATCAGAAGCTAAGATTGTCCCTATTCATATTATTTATACCAGCGACGAACACGGCTGGATGATAAGTGAGGGGAAATCAGGCGGAGCAGCAGAGTTATATAATCAATGGCTTAATGAAGACAGTATTAATGTCTATAAAACACTTATCCTAAGCGGTGGCGATAACTTTACGGGTCCTGCTATATCTACATATACAGAGGGCAAAGCAATGCTCGAAGTAATGGACGAAATGGGCTATTTCGCTTCCACTTTCGGGAATCATGAATTTGATTTTGGTAAAGATAATTTATTAAAATTAGTAAATTCATCAAAACGCAATTTCATCGCTGCAAATGTCCAATTTGAAGATCCAGTTAATAATAACTTTGTCCCATATAAAGAAAAGACAATAAATGGCGTAAAGACGATTATTGTAGGGCTTGGAATATATGATTTGTCTTCTCTGACTTCTATGCGAAATATTGAGGGAATGAAATTTTCCCCGTATTTAGCCAGTATGGAGAAGTTCAAAAACAAAATCAAAAAAGCTGATGTAGCGATTTTAATTTCGCACCTTTGTGCCAGTGAATTAAAGGTCTTATTGCCCGATTTAGTTAATATGGGCTTCGACGTCGTCGCTGGTGGGCATTGCCATTCTAATATTGCTACGATGCTTTATGGTGTTCCACTTTTGGAGGGCGCTCCTTATTTGAGAGGATATTCAAAAGTAATAGTAAATTTTGATACTGATAATAAGAAGATTGTTAATTGCTCGATTGAAAAGAAAAAGAACAAAGCCGAAACAAAAAATCCAAAGATTGAAAAGATCATCAATAAATGGAAAGAAAATGCGGATATAGTTCTTAATGAAAAAATCGGTTATTCTGAAAATACAGTTAAAGATGATACTCCGGAATTAGTGAATCTATTCCTTAAACCGTGGATCAAGTCTTTCCCGCAGGCGCAAATAGCAATTACCAACAAAGGGAGCATCCGCCAAGGCATCCCAGCAGGAGATATTACAATTGCAACGATAATGGGTATTTTGCCATTCCAGAATGACTTAGTAATTTTCGAGATTCGCGGCGATGAGCTGAAAACATTCCTAAAAGAAACCTCCAAAGCCTATATTTATGGAATAAATTTGAACGATAATTTCAAATTGGACAATGGAGAATATCTAAAAGATAATGAGTATTATAAAGTAATTACTACTGACTTTGTTTATAATCGCGGAGATGGATTTAGGGTTTGCGATGTAAGTAGATTAATATTAAATACTTATACAAACTTCAGAGAACCAATTATTGATTATTTAAAATCACTAAATACGAGTACTAATGACCCACTTGATAAGTATTTAGAGAGCCTTCAGAGATATAAATAATGGGAGTTTATTTGGTGTCAACTCTTTCCCAAATTGCACTTTGCTTGTTTTGGAAAAATTGAATTAAGCCCTGAAAATATCCAATATTTAGAAGAATGAAAAAGTATGGAAAGGAGAATATCTTAATGACGATATTCTTCTTTTCTAATAAATAGCCGATTAGTCCAAATAGATACATCAATCCCTGACCTATTGCGAGGGTGAAGAAAATCGGCAGGTTTTCAAAGTATGTAAATGGAGTAAGTATTATTAGCAATATCAGGAAAATTGGGTAAAAGAATCTTAAGAATCTATGAGAGAAATAGAAGTAGCTACCCCAACCAATACCAGGATTTAAAATGTTCTTTACAGCGAACATTGTGGAAATCGAACCAGAATAGATGCGTTTCCTGCGATTTACTTCCTCGGCAGACATCTTTTCACGCACCTCATTTACAACTGAATCATTAGTGATAATGGCACGCTTGCCGTGAGCGGCTACTTGTAGAATATTATACATATCATCGCAGACCTTGTTATTTGGAATTTGGCTAATCAATTCTCGGCGGATGCCATAGCACCCGAAATTATTAACCGTAGTCCAAATCTCTGACTCTTTCAATTTAATGTAATTATCAATCTTTTGGTATGCGCCCTCTCCGACTACTCCTGCATTCTCGTCATCATCCTGCGATAGAATATCTAATTTACTGATAATTGCGCCTACATTTGGGTCAGCAAAATACTTCACAGATTCGTTAATCGAATTAGGAGTAAGCCTGAAATCTGCATCAATAATATACACAAAATCATTGTGAATGTGTGGATAGAGAGAATTTAAGACATTGTTTTTGCCACCTCTTTGTAAATCCAACACTTTGAAATCATTGAATTTAGATGCGAATGAATTAGCGACTTCTACGGTTCTATCGCTCGAACCATCGGAGCCAACAAGAACCTGTATTTTACTTATATCGTAATTAAGTTCCGAAATGGAGCGCAGAGCATCTGCAATATATTTTTCCTCATTATAAGCAGCGATTAGAAAGGTCAAATTCGGCTTAAAATCGCTATTCTGAATTGGTGATTTTTTAAATAACTTCGACAATATAGCCAATACTGGGACATATAATACGAGAGAGTAGGCTAAAGTAAGTACGAGTATAATACTGATTACTGAAAATATCATTTCTGTGTTATGACTAATGAATGATTAATATAAAAGAAAATTTATTGCGTGATAATGTTGTTTATTATTTCAACGACGCGAAGAGCCTCCGCTGCCTGCATTCCATCAACTTTGGCTGGTTCCTTGTTGATAATTGAATTGATGAAAGACCTTTGCTCTTGATCTATTGCGTTGATTTGAGGTATTTCTGGGATTTCCATGTAAATCTGCTTGCTAACGTCGCCAACATCAATAGAACCCAAAGCAAGTGCCGGCAGAGCATTAGTTGGTAAATCATCATCAGATATTGCGAAAACCTTCAGTTCTTGCTTAGCAAAATCAAGGGAGAAATATGCGGATTTCTGGAAAATACGCAGCTTCCGCATTGGTGAGGCAGAAATCCTCGAAGCCGTAAGGTTTACAACTGCACCATTTTCAAAAGAGATTCGAGCATTTGCTATGTCTGGCGTCTGCGTTAATATAGAAACACCATTGGCATCAATTTTGGCAACTGGAGACTTAATAAGCATCAAGCAAAGATCAATATCATGTATCATCAAATCGTGAATAACTGATACATCTGTTGCGCGTGGCTTAAATTGGCTTAGCCTATGTCCTTCAATAAACAGAGGGTTAATATCGTAGTTATTAAGAGCGGACATCACTGGATTAAATCGCTCGACGTGCCCAACTTGAAGGATTAAATCTTTATCCTTGGCAATTTCAATCAATTTTAAGGCATTATCGTAAGTATCGGTAATCGGCTTCTCAATAAAAGTATGCTTGCCGGACAGCAGGCATTGCTGAGCAATTTCAAAGTGATAAATTGTAGGGCTAGCGATAATAACAGAATCGCAATTTTGAATAAGCTCCTCTTGCGATGCGAATGAATTAATATGATATAGATTCGCAATTTCTTTGGCTTTTGCCGAATCTGTATCATAGATACCAACGAACTCAACGCCATCATTTTGCGATAATAGCTTAATATGTATTGAGCCAAGATGCCCAGCTCCAATTACTCCGATTTTCAGCATATATTTGAATATTTAAATTTTACTTAATACAAAATTAATGATTTATTATTTCATAATAAAGTTTTTCATAATCTTTTATTATCAGATTGAAAGAAAATATACTTGGTAAGATGGAAAAAATTACTTAATTTTGATTTCCTTTTAATTTAAATGATTGATTATTACTCAAAGAAAAAAATTGTATAGAAACAAGAAAATACTCGGAATAATCCCAGCTCGCTACGCTTCTACGAGGTTGCCAGCTAAGCCACTTGCCGATATTTGCGGGAAGTCCCTCGTGCAATGGGTTTATGATGGCAGCAAAAGCTCTAATCTCATTGATAAAGTAATCGTAGCTACAGATGATGATAGGATAATCAGTGCCTGTAAGGCAGCAAATATTGAATGTGTGATGACTTCGCCTGATATTTCGACAGGTAGCGATAGGATATTGGCTGCATATAAGAGTTTGGGAGAGAATTTTGATTATTTGATTAATATTCAAGGAGATGAGCCATTAATAAAGGGCGAGACACTTGATTCGCTAATAATCAACACAATTGAAGCTGATGCTCCCGTCGGCACTTTGATTTCGCGCCTCGATAAAGTCGAGGATTTGAATAATCCCAATATCGTGAAAGTAGTGATAAATAATAAATCGAATGCTATGTATTTCTCGCGTCAGGCTATTCCATTCGTGCGTGATGCAGAGGCAAGCCAATGGCTAATGCACAATGATTACCATAAGCATATAGGGATTTATATATTCAAATCAAATGCTTTGGAGAGATTTTGCAACAGCGAGCAAACTCAGTTAGAAAATGCGGAGAAATTGGAACAGTTACGATTGCTCGAAAACGATATAAATATCTATTGCAGCAAAACAGATGATTTCTTTTTCAGCATTGATACACCCGAAGATTTGCAATTTATTAGAGATTATTTAAATCAATAAAATGCCGGCATTTCTCAAAATATCAATACCATTAGCACTTGCAGTATTTTTCTCTTCCTTTGTTTTCTTTTGCGATTCAAATGCGCATAAAGGCATGAATAACAAAGAAATAGGGGATATTGTATATCTATATTCTCAGCCGAAAGATACAGTGCATTTGCTTGGGGATTCGTATATTTTGATTTCGCTAAAAAAGCAAAATGCTACCGTCGTTAGAAGGGATTCATCTGAGCCAAAGGTTTTCCCTGTATCTACTGGTCATGCTGGTATCAGTAAAGGAATGTCCACTCCTCCCGGATTATATACCGTTCAATCAAAATTAGAAAAAGCAATATCAAAGCAATTTAATGATGCAGAGCTATTGAGTTGGGTCGGATTTAATGGTAATATCGGCTTCCACGGGCTAAGCGGAAGCGGTTATTACTCTCACTTAGGCGTGCGTCCATCTTCGCATGGCTGCGTCAGAATTTCTCGCGAAGACGGCAAGAAATTATATAAAATGGTGAAGGTAGGCACACCCGTTCTTGTGTTTAACTCAGAGCCTGCTCTTACCTTTTCGTTCTCGAATATAAGCTCATTCGAGGCGGGAACAGATGTGATTTTAGAAAAAAAGACAAGCGAGACAGATCTTTTGGTGAAATCGAGAATCGAAGCTCTTTATGAAGGAGAATACTACAAACTATCTAACAGCAAGCTATTTATGGATGGAGTTTCTATTATCCGTAATAGAGGTTTTGCGGTCGGTCAAGCGGATAAAATCTCAAATGTTCAGCAGGATTATAAAATACTATTGCTTACTCAATCTAAATATCGAGACCTCACTTCAGTGCGAAAAATTTCCTTCGAAAGAATACTCAAAGATAAAGATAGCAGCAAAACAAGTGAAAAAAATCATAAGCAAGCGAAAAAATCTTAAGTATTTGCAAAAATGATTTGTATTTTTTGCAGAAAAGTGTTAATTTTGTAGTCCAATTGAATGCGGCGGTAGCTCAGTTGGATAGAGCATCAGCCTTCTAAGCTGAGGGTCATA
>CAZGXC010000072.1:0-7073 GCA_964529535.1 uncultured Hyphomicrobiales bacterium
TTGTAAGTCCCGGCTGCTACCCAGATTTCATCCCCTGATTGTGCTGATGCAAGTCGCTACATGCCGTAGCCCACGAAGTGGCTTGACCTGCTGCAGATGCCGGAGTTCCATTTGCCCTTACGTATCGGACAGTGGCATCTCCTGGCGAATAACTTAACAATAGGATCATCGCTATTGTTAGAAATCTAACAAGATTTTTCATCATTCTTTTTCCTTGAAATTGTGTATAATTATTATATTTTTATTACAACTGCAAAAATACGAAAAAAAATAATGAAAGTCAATACGTAAAATTACTGAAAATGACTACGTATTTTGTGCAACAATTGCACAAAATACGTAGTGAGTCGAACAATATCAGATTGTTATGCTATATATTTTGAGAAAAATTATAAAAATTTAGTAAAAAAACATAAAACATTTTGATAATTATCGAAATGTTTTATAGTTTTGTGTACTTATTTTTTACGAATAAAATAAAATTATGGACGAAATACAGATAATCTTTTCTGCTTTATCAGAAAATAACAGACTTAGAATACTCGGAATGCTCTTTGAAAGAGACTTGTGCGTATGCGAGATTACTAAAATCTTAGAACTCTCTACCTCCACTGTTTCTAATCATTTAGCAATACTGAAGAATGCTGGCTTTGTTACAGACGAGAAAGAAGGCAAATGGGTAAATTACTCATTAAACCTAAACTCTCCAGACCCAAAAGTTCAGCAGTTGTTACTATTGCTTAAAATGTGGATAGCAAAGAGTGATCAATTCGAGCAAGATAGAAGTGATGTAAGCAATGTGGATAGAAATGATATTTGCGGGAGGTAAGAATATGAAAAAGTATAGATTACTATTCTTCATATTGCTATTACCAATCTGGTATTTATGGTATACTAATTTAGCCAATATTACGGATTTCTTGATATATGATATCGTAGGAATGGTGCCCAAAGAACACTTGACGGAAGCTATTTGGTTCTTTATTTTTGAAGTTCCGAAGGTGTTATTGCTTTTAGTATTAATTATATTTTTTGTTGGGATCATTCGTTCGTTTTTCTCGGCAGCCAAAACCAAGAAAATGCTCGAAGGCAAACCTCTGTTCCTCGGGAATGTAATGGCTTCCTTCCTCGGTATTGTAACTCCATTTTGTACCTGCTCTGCTATTCCTCTATTTATCGGATTCGTAGAGGCTGGGATCCCCATCGGCGTTACTTTTTCATTCCTAATTGCTGCCCCAATGATTAATGAAGTAGCTTTAGTAATGCTATTTGGAATGTTCGGCTGGCAAACTGCCGTTTTATACGCAGTTTCGGGTTTAACGATAGCAATGTTTTCAGGGTGGATAGTCGGCAAATTGAAGATGGAAAAATATGTTCAGGATTGGGTATATAAAACTCGCGTTGGCGATACTGCCGTTCTCGATAGCCACCAAACTTGGTCAGATAGAATTGATTACGCCCTGCATTCAATTAGGGAAATAGTTGGCAAAGTCTGGATTTATATCGTCATCGGTATCGGAATTGGTGCGGGAGCGCATGGCTATGTCCCTACCGATTTTATGGCACAATTTATGGGGCGCGATGTATGGTATGCAATTCCTTTGGTTGTGATAATGGGCGTGCCAATGTATAGCAATGCAGCTGGGATTATACCTATTGTTCAGGTATTGATTTCCAAAGGGGCATCAATCGGAGCAGCCTTAGCATTTATGATGGCTATTATTGGATTATCTTTGCCGGAGGCTATTATTCTTAAAAAAGTGCTGAAATTGCCATTGCTTCTGAGCTTCTTTGGTATTACAGCGCTTGGTATTATGTTAATTGGATTATTCTTTAATTATATTTTTTAAATTATATTTTGGACAAAATAATGGAAATCAAAGTATTAGGCACTGGGTGTGCAAAGTGCGAAACTCTCGAAAAGAAAATAAAAGAAGTGCTTCAAGATAATAATATTGAGGCGAATGTTATCAAAGTTTCAGACCTACAAGACATTATGAAATATGGAGTAATGATGACTCCGGCTCTCGTAATTAATGAAAAAGTAGTGCATTATGGCTCTGTGCCAAATGAAAAAAGCATTCTAAAAATGATACAAGGGGCATAAAATGAAGATTATGCAGAATATAAAAAGCTTGATGCTAAATAGATTTGCTTTGCTGATGCTCGCTGTGTGTGCTATTGCGATTGTATCATGCGATAAAGCAAAAGAAGCGAAACCAATAAGCAAGGAAATCAGCAAGGAAATTACCAATTCTGAAGCGAAAATTGTTTTCTATGAATTTGGCTCTGATAAGTGCATTCCCTGCAAGCAAATGAAAACAGTTTGTGATAATATTACCGCAAAATATGGCAAGCAGTTAGAATTTAAATTCTTTGACGTAAATAAGGAAGACGAGGCATCGGAGAAATATAAAATACAGCTAATTCCTACGCAAGTATTTATGGATAAGGCTGGGAATGAATTTTATAGGCATACTGGATATTTATCCGAGCAAACGATTGACTCAATTTTGCAATCGAAAGGACTTAAAATATAATATGTTAGACACCCTATTTAATATGCTTAATGGGGGCTTTACCCTTGCGATTGCCGCATCATTCATTTGGGGGATAATGAGCGTAGTTATCTCCCCTTGCCATTTATCCATTATCCCATTAATAATTGGATATTTGCAGAGCCAAAAGGACGGGAAACAAGGCAATGCTTTTTTCCTTAGTTTTGTCTTCTCTCTTGGAATACTTATTTCACTAATTATAGTTGGAGGGATTACATACGCACTGGGGAGAATCATCGGCGATATTGGTGTTTTCGGGAATATCCTATTAATATTTGTAATGCTCGTTTTCGGATTATATTTCCTCGGTGTTCTGAAACTTGATTGGAGCTTGACGACGATTAAAAGCGGAAAACACAATGGAGCTTTGGGCGCATTATTATTGGGTTTTATTTTTGGAATTGGCTTGGGACCCTGCACATTTGCTTTTATGGCGCCGATATTGGGCATTGTTCTGACTCAAAGCTCTACGGGTATATTAATCCCATTAATGTATTTCTTTGCATTTGCGTTGGGGCATTGCTTGGTTATTAGCCTCGCCGGCGGAATGACCGACCTAATAAGCAAATACCTGAAATGGAATGAATCAAGCGGAGCTATCACAATTATTAAGAAGGTTTGCGGAGTGTTGATGCTAATAGCAGCTGCTTATATGATCTATCGCGATTTTATTTCTTAATTACTTTCTTTGAAATTTAGAATCAATAGATAAGCATAATCGATAAACTTGATATAGAAAAGCAAAACGATAATTAGTAATGCGAGACTATTACGAGACTATTATTTATTAGTCAGCAGTTTTGCGTATTCGTCGTGAATTATCCTAACATTCTTATACCAAGTGTGGTGTTTCTCAATATACTTTCGTGCTGCTTTTCCAGCGGATTGCCGTAAGTTATTGTCGCGATTTAGCCGCAGTATATGATTTGCGAAATCTCTTTTATTGTTTGCGATGAATAGACCATCTTGTTCGCTTGCCTTGATGCCTTCGGCAGCGATTGGCGTGGCGACTACGGGCATTTCCATAGACATTGCCTCGAGGATTTTTATTCTAATTCCTCCGCCCACAAATAGGGGAGCGATATAAATTCCGGCAGCATTTAAGTAGGGTTGGACGCTTTCTACGAAGCCAACAAGATCAACGTTCTTGGAATAATGTCCCAAGGCATCGGGTGCATTTTTCCCCAATAATTTTAATCGGATGTATGGGTTTTCTTGATTCAATATCGGCATAACTTCCTCTATGAACCAATATATAGCTTTCAGGTTGTGTCGCCAGCGATAAACCGTAGCGTGTATTAACTCGTCTGGATTTCGAGTAATATTGGGGTCGGGTCTCCATTCCTTAAGATTCACCCCAGCCGTGGAGATAACTACCCTCGCAGTGCTATTCATTTCGAGTGCCCTTGATTGGTCTTCTGGCGTGATAGCAAAATTAATATCCATTTTCCCGATAGCTTCCGATTCATATTTTTTCAGTAGTTTGACTTGCTGACTGATGTAATAATATCGTGGGTCTGCCGGCGTTAAGCTCTCGTAATATCTTTGCCAGATAGTCCATTCGATATTATGCAATCTTAGCCCAACGGGGCATTTCAGGATTTGCTGACAATACAGCCCAAGATCAGCCATTGCGGAATGGTCGCAATGGATAATGTCATACTTATGATCAATTAAGTGATGATTAATAAAATGCCGAACCTGCTTTGAATTATGTTTATCTATGTAAATTGATCGACGCAGAAGGGCAGACCTCAATATCTTGGGGATGCTATTAGCTGTGCTATGCCGCACGGGAATGATTTTCGCATATTTGTAGGCATATTCAGGAATATCAATATCATTTTCATCTTCATAAAAGAATAGAAGAGTGATCTCGGCACCGAGGTTCGCGAGCTCTTTCGTAATGTTTGCTATTCCTATTCTCCCGCCATCATCTTCTGGGAATGGGGTGCGGGGTGCTAATTGCAGTATTCTCATCTGTCCTTATTTATATAAAATATTAACTTTCGTTATTGTTTGCGTAAAAATAAAATGATTTAGATAAAAAACTTCTTTTTAATTTTATCTTTGAAAAATCTATATTGGACCCGCGCCAGCGAAACGCCGAGCGTAATATCATCAATCTTATCCTTTGGCACTACTTGTCTCTCGGATCTAATAGTCCGAAGCATTGTAGCTATCATAGATAGTAAGCCCTCGCATAGAGTGATGAATCGTAAGCGAGAAGTGAATACTTGAACTATCTGCGAGAAGTAAATAATTACGAAATTTAGCATTGCTCGGCGAAATGGAAAGTATTTCCAATGATAGCGGACGTATTGGTTGGAAATGCGGATCCACCTCTCGTCGCTTTGCCTCTCCGAAGGCGTAGCATAATGAACCACTCTGATATTTGGGAAATACCTAACGCTGAAGCCAGCGACAATAGCTCTGGTGCAAAAGTCAATTTCCTCGAATCCAAATTCCCAGAATCCGCCAATCTTATCATAAACACGTCTGCGAATGGCAGCACCAGTGCCTGCGAATGAATTAGATTTATAGCCCTTTTCTGGAATGTTTTCTTTGTCGTGTGGCAGGGGATACCAATTCCACACTGAGTATTTTTTTTGCACTTCAATATCTTCCATCGATATTACATCAATATCATCGTGCTTCTCGAAAATATCAATTACCTTTTGGAACTCATCGGGGGTCTCTGGATTGCTATCGCTATCAGTGCGCCAAATAATATCACCATCGGACATTTCAATGCCAATATTTATGCTACGAATATCGAAATTATCGGGCAACCATAAGTATTTAATATCCTTATATTCGGAAGTAATCATTTCGCGAGTGCCATCTGTGGAGGCATTATCTACAATAATGATTTCAAAGTTCCGATAGGTCTGCTTCATAAAGCCTTCGATAGTCGTGATTAGTTCGTTTTTCCTATCTTTGGTAACTATTATAACGCTTATTTTCATAATATTGTTATATTATTTTTTGATAATGTGCAAAATAAAAAAAGCAAATATAGGGATAATTATGGATATTTTGGAATATTTTTAGTATTTTTGCTATTCTAAAAAAGTAATTATGTTTTTTATCCATAAATTAAAGAGGATATAGATGAAGAAAATATTGCAATTAATGATGCTGATAGTAATGGCAGGCATCAGCGTAAGTGCACAAAGCACTTATAACATTAACAAAATGTATTCCGAAAACGCTCATATTTCGGGATTCTCTTCTGTCGCGGGGGATACGATATTCTTCAATACAGTAGAAAATAACAATGCCGGAAGTAAATACGAAATAAAGTATTACTTGAATGGTAAAATCGGGAAACTAAATCTTAACGAAGCTATTGAACCAATGAGGATTGTGCATTCGGGAAGCGAAAAATTTATAGTAAGCAATAATAATAAATTATATCAATATCAGGCAAGCCAAAACTCTTGGCAGGCAGTAAAGCTCCCAACTGACGATTATCAAGTGTGGGACGTTCGCTATGCTGATAATGCGCTCTATGTTTTTCCAATTTCGGGAGACATTTATTTCTCAAATGATATGGGCAATAAATGGATAAAGCTATATCAGGTATTCACCGAAGGAGCTACCTATTCCCCAATGGTATTCAATAATAAAATGTATATAGGGAAGAGAGATTCTCTATTCTATAAAGAAGGGAACACCTGGAATTTTAAGTTAACTGATAGGGACGATAATACTGATTTCGCAATCGAAGGAATGACCGCAAATAGCACTGATCTGTTCCTATATGATAGCGATAACAGAATATATAAAGTCGCAGATACTGGAATGGTAATGATTTCCCGCACATTAGATAGAAATATTAGTGGATTAGTAGTCCTCGATAACGAAGATGTAATAATTTCATCTGAAAATGGAATATATATAAAGGTCCATGGTCAGAATGAATACAAACAATTATATTCATTTAAAAATCCATACTTAGAAAAAGAAAGCCTAAGAAAGATAAACAAACTTGTAAAGTTGGGCAATGCCTATGCTGCAGTGCTTCCACCAAGTGAGTTTTTGGTATCCAATGCAAATGCTACAGTGTGGCGTTCTGCGCTTATTAACTTAAATAACGTCGCTTTATTCAACATCGAAAAGAATGGCGAAACAATCGCTACAGTAAATAATAATGGAGTCTATCTAAGCGATACCACAAGCAAAATGTGGTATGAAGCAAATGGATTGCAGTCCGTAAAAAATCTATTGAGCGTCCATAAATATCAAGAATCATTTGTAGCTGTCGCTGCAGATGCTGCTTATAAATTAAACATTCCCGAAAACAAATGGGAAAGCATTTTCACAACAGACAAAGTTATTAAAAAAACAAAAATGATTAATAACGAGTTGTTTATGCTTTGCGGCGATGGTTTATATAAAAGCAATTTAAGTGGCAATACAATTAGCCAAATCAATCCGAATATTCAGACAGGTAACTTATTTGGAAACGATAAGCTATTTGTTATCGAAAATGGCATCGCAAAAGAGATA
>CAZGXC010000072.1:7083-11781 GCA_964529535.1 uncultured Hyphomicrobiales bacterium
GGGCAAATCGCCACTACTTATGACTTAATTGCTAAAAATATCAAAATCAATGATATTGCTACTTTTGATGGTAAAGTCTATGCAGCAAGCAATAATGGCTTACTCCTAATGTCCAGTGCTAGCACATTTACTCGCATCGAGAATGGTATTAGCGAAAATATTATCAGAAATATCAGAGCAAATAATAATAGAATAATATTAATCGATGATTTCGATAATGTTTATTATAGTAATGCAGACGTTAGCAAATTTGCCGTAATCGATACAAAATTAAATAAAACAATTAACGACCTCGCAACAGATGAAACAAACATCTATATTTCCACAAACTTGGGAGCATACCATATCTCCAATATCAGCAATGCGCAATTAGCAACTAATGATTATTGGATAAACAAAGGGTATTACTTGGAGCATTCAAGGGATTTCTCCGAGTTTGTAACGCCTCAATTAAATTATGCTAACAAAGATATTACATTCGTTAGCAATAAAGGAAACACCTCAAAAATGCTACGCTTCAATACATTGACTGGAGCAATTAGCAATGAAGTAAATTTAAGCGAAAAATATGCTAAATTCTACCCAAATACATTGGTAAATAACTTTTTTGAGAACGACAACGCAAGCGGTAAAGTGAGCTTAATCAAGTTCGCTCCAGTTGGCAAGACATTCCAAGATTCAATATTTAAATATAATTACATCAGCGGCGATATTGAACTTCAAAAGCAATTAAAGATTGATGGAATCAAGGCTGAAAGCAAAGAATTGGGTTCTGATTTCGTAGAATTTAATTCTGATGTTATTTATTATTTAAATTATCAACTTGATCCAAATGATGCAAAAACCGTTGCGAACGTAATATACAAAAATGATAAATTTGAAGCATTCGATGCTCTTCCAAAGTTCACTAATGACTTCGCTGGCACGATTGACAAACTTGTCGTAATCCCTTCAGATGCTGAATTTCAAACTTCTATCATCGTAGCAAGAAAAAATAATGACAAAAATGCAGCTGCTACAGAAAAAGGAATGATAAGCATATTTAATGAAGCTGGAACTAAAAACGCCAAGAACATAAATGTAAGCAATTCAGTGAAAATCACTGGTCTAAGTAGAGTAAAAGGAATTGTTAATAACAAGCCTGTAAATTACTTAGTTTATTCTAAATTAGGCGAAGGCGATATCACAAATAATGATGCGATAGTATTGTATGATTTGGATAACTCCGCTCAAGTGAAAGAATTAACAGGATTTAAAGTAAATAACTTAATCGGACTTGGTGGCGAGTATTTCGCTGCTTTGGCTTCGATGAAAAAGAATAATCAAATTAAGCATAAATTATTATTCTTCAATGTAAATTCTCTTGAAATCGTAGCACAACATGAAATGAAAGATACAGAGTTTGGCAATATGATGCTTGATGGAAATTCCAATAAAGTATTAGTATTTGGCGAAGATGGCAAACTAAGAGCATTCAATAATCCAAAGGATAACAGAGTGCTGAAAGCAGATTTCTATGTAGAGAAAAAGACTGTAAAAGTTGGCGAAAAAGTAACCTTTATCAATACTTCAACAGGTAATCCAACAGCTGTAAAATATGATTTCGGCGATGGAAAAACCGGATCTTCTTTCAATGAAAGCCACATTTATCACGAAGCAGGCACTTATACAGTGAAGCTAACAATTTACAAAGGCGATAATAATGACTTCATCACAAAGAATAATTACATTACAGTAGTAAGTGATGAGGGAATATATGACTTCAAAGCAAGTGCCGTAGAGGGATTTGCTCCATTTGAAGTGAAATTTACAGAATCAGGAACAGATAAAGTAATCGATAGAACTTGGGATTTCGGTGATGGAGAAACTTCAAAGGAAAAGAATCCAACTCATAACTATACAAAAACAGGTAGATTTACAGTTCGATTGATAGCTTCAAACGGAGTTTCTACCGAGACAATAACTAAACACGATTACATAATAGTAGATCCAGAACCAAAGGCTTATACAGCTGATTTCACTACTGAATACAGAAGCGGTGTAGCACCATTTGCTGTTAAATTCTATGACCAAACAAAAGATGGAGCTACTGAATGGCTATGGGATTTCGGTGATGGCACTACAAGCACCGAACGCAATCCAATTCATACATACAAAGAATACGGCTCTTACACAGTAAGCCTACAAGTAGCAAAAGATGGATACAATAGCAAAACAGTGAAAACTCGATACATTCTCGCATCTCGCGGCGAAATTCCTGAAATATTTGTTAAAGAAGAAATTGAAATACGCGACACCACAGGAAGCATAATTTCTATGAACGCAGTCCAGAACGCTGACAATCAAAGTATTACATTTGACGTTAAGTATTCAGACCTGAACAATGCAAATATTAAAGGAAAAGTAGCTTTCTATGAAACAAAAGAAAATGTAGAGACCAACAACTTGCTATTCGTTACTTTGCCGGAAGCACTCTACGCAGATAATAAATATAAATTTATCACTCCAGTAGTTGATAATAAATTCAATTACTTATCCCAATTCGTAGCAACAGGCAATAAGAACTTCGTTCTTTATAATACAGGACTTAATGGGCAAATGATCAATTTAGCTCAAAAATTTGAGATGAAAGCAAACATGGTCCCAGTAGCATATAATAAATTCGGCAATACTCATATTGGTGCTTTTACTTTGAATGATAGTTCTTTAGTCATCACGAATATGAACGAAGGCGGAGTAGCAAACGTAAAAGAAGTATTTAGCAAAAAACATATCAAATCAGATAGATTGCCATTGATGCAATTAGAAGATAAAAACTACTTGATTATATACAAATCATTAGAAGACAGAATGAAATATTTAGTCTTCAATGATAAACTCGAAACAATCAAAACAGGTGAACTTTTTGAGGATGCATTCCACTATGTAGTAGATGCTTATGTCGATGCAGATAAAAACATCGTCATGACAGGCGAGCAGAAATTCAAACCAGAATTAGAGCCAACATTTAACTTCATCGCGAAATTAGATAAGAACTTCAATGTAATTTGGGAGAAAACCTATACAACTACATTCAAAGTATCTGCCATCACAGAGCTAAAAGGAAGATGGGGCAACAAGAGCTATGTTTGCTCGGGCGAGATAGAAAACAACTGCGCAATCTTTGGATTCAATGATAATGGCGAAGGTACAATGAAGTTGAAATTGCCAAATAGAAAAGGTGTATTTAACGATGTAATCAACGTAAATAATGGCGAATTGATCTTTACCGGAGCAGTTTATAGCAATATGGCTCCGCGCTATAATTTCTATGCGCTACATTTACATAAAGCTAATTCATATTCTTCTGTGGAGACTTCCGAAGCAAACAATGAATTAAGAGTATATCCGAACCCAAGCAATGGTTTGATACATCTAATTGACCTTCAAGCAAACGCAATCGAAATATACGACCAAACAGGTAGCAAAGTATTCGAGCAAATGAATCCTACTTCAAGCTACTTCGACCTATCATTCTTAAGTAACGGCTTCTACAGCGTCGTAGTAAAAACGAATGACGGAGCTAAATTCGGGAAAATCATAATCAATAAATAGTGAAAAATCTATTTTCTGAATTAAGGAATTTCTCTGGGAAATTACCGGGTGCCACTGCTCATTCAGCAATGGCACCCAAATTTAATGGTGGCGTATTCCGAAAAATGCAACCAAGCGAGAATTGCCGAAAGAGCGCGGTCGTCCTGCCACTATATCAAAATAAGAATGTAGAGGGGGAGGATAGCGATGTTCAAATCTTATTTACTCGCCGAAACTTAAATCTGAAGCATCACCCCGGGCAACTTAGCTTCCCCGGAGGGCAAATTGAAGTCGGAGAAACTCCATTAGAAGCAGCAATCAGAGAAACCGAAGAGGAAGTAGGCATAAAATCAAGCGACGTAGAATGTGTGATGAAATTATCCCCACTATACTTAGAGCCAAGCAATAATTTGGTCTATCCATTTGTGTGCAAAATCAACACAAATAAAATCATCATAGAGCCCGAAGAAGTAGATTCTTATCTTTTCAAAGATCTGGATTTCTTTATGCAAGACAATAAAAAATATAGGAAACAGATAATGGAAAATAAAGATATTGTCGTTCCGTCTTGGGATATTGGTTGCGAAGTCCCACTTTGGGGCGCCACAGCGATGATATTGAATGAATTTACTGAAGTAATCTCCAAAATAGAATCCAATCAATAGACCCGCTAACTCATTATAAATATCGCTATTTATCTCCTTTCGCACCCATTACTTGAAACTTTTAAGGCACAAATGTGTCTTTTATGATGTGTCTTGTATAGTATTATATAGAAAGATAGAAATGAACGATAGACGCAATTTTTTAAAGAAAATGTTCACTACGGCTGTGTTCACAGGCGTGGCTCCGCATATTTTGCTAGGAGAGCTGACCCCTGCAGATGTAATTGAGGATGAAAATGCTGGCACAATCCAAGATATTTACTATGTTGATTTAGATACAGAGGAACCTGAAACTGGGCGCCGCCCTTTGAGAGAAGACTTCGGAAGCATCAATATACCAGTTTGGGACAGCGAAATAAGTTTTATGAAGAATATGTATGTAACTCACGTGCCAGAAGAAGTAAGCAAGGGAAGGTTTTCCATTTTATTAGATACTTGCCCTCACGAACATCAAAAAATA
>CAZGXC010000073.1:0-402 GCA_964529535.1 uncultured Hyphomicrobiales bacterium
GATTTGAAGAAGAAACTTGAAGAGATTACTTGTATATATATTGACTTGCCTTGTGTTCGGTAGCGTTTGCGCGTATTCTGGACTTGATAATGTCCTTGTTGATATGCACAAATGTGGGCTGGATTATGTCGTAGCCTCGGTGAAAGTAACCAGTAGGGATTCGGTATCGCAGCAGCCTGGGTATTTTACGCGTGGCACGGGTCTGCCTACTAAACTAACTGTTATGGGCATTCCTGATAAGTGCGTCAATATTGAGAAGGCATATATCTGGTTCTCGTATTCTCTTCCGCTTAAGAAAGCGCCACAACCATTTAATGTGCAGATTAGAAATCCACAAAATAAGGAAATTTACCGTCCTTCGACGATTGCCGGACGCGGCACTAATGGAGAAGGCACGGGCTG
>CAZGXC010000073.1:412-11670 GCA_964529535.1 uncultured Hyphomicrobiales bacterium
GATACATCATCGCTTAGACGTAACGGATATTATTAGTGGAAATGGCGAATATACGATTAACATGAATGCGGATTCCTATTATCTCGATGGCGTTTCGCTAATGATTATTTATTCTAATATGAATGCTCCATACCAGGGGCATATAGTAATCAATGATGGCTTTGTTTTTAGAGTTGATAAGATTGGAGAACCCTCCCAATTACGGCACGATATAATTGGGCTAAATGTATGCGAGAGCACTTATCACACGCGTGCTTTTGCCTTGTTCTCTGATTTGCAAACTAATCAAACCATTAATGCAGTTTTTAATTTTAATTTTAATTTCATAACAGCACTTCGCAAATTTTGGAATTTCGAGACAAGCTCCAACTTCCCATTAGCAAAGGGACAAAATAAATTCGTTTTTGGAATAGAGCCAGAGCTTGAGAAGTCATCTGACCAATATACTTGGTTGATGGCGGGATTGTATTACCGCACGAATAATTGCTTCTCTTGCGAATCAAATGTGGATATTCAAATCCAGCAAAGCACAAACTCTATTTGCCCTGGCGAAGAAGTGGTTTTAACGGCTAATATTCCAGCGAATTATAAAGAATCCGAAGCCAAATATCTATGGTCGAGCGATCCTGTCGGATTTACATCTAATCAAAAGACCATTAAAGTATATCCAAGCACAAAAACTAAATATACAGTAGATGTAATTTTGGGAGACAACTGCCTACGAGGTAAGCAAACTGCGACAATAGAACTGATGGAGCCACCAGTGGCAGATGCAGGCGAAGATATTAAACTTTGCGGAAATGGGCAATTAAAGATAGGAAAACCAGCCAGTAAAGGCACTCCTCCATATAAATATGAATGGTCGCCAGCCGAAGGACTATCCAACGTAAATGCAGAATCTCCAATTTGCTCTGCAAAGCGAGATATTACATATTTCTTAAAAGTGATTGATTCTAAGGGTTGCTTTAGTTATGATACAGTAAATGTGAAGAGATATGATTTAGAAGCTCCGAAGATTCAAGTGATTGGTAGCGTAGCAATATGTAAATGTAGCTCTACTGAAATAACAGTTATCGGGGATTATGATAATTATAAATGGAATACAGGCGAGACGACCAAAACAATAAAGGTGGATAAAGCAGGAGAATACTACGTTACCGTTATGGATAAAAGCGGGTGCTTTAATTCATCGGAGCCAATTCAAATCAAGAATATTGCTGCTCAGACAGTAGTTTCCCTAAATGAAGAGCTTATCCAAGCTAAGCTCGGCGAGGATATTACAATACCTCTGAAAATCAAATCCTCTCAAAATTTGAATGAATGCGGATTACATAATTATGAAGCTACAATTAGCTTTAATCGCTCTGTTCTTGTGCCGATTAACAATACTCCTCTCGGGCAGATTATCGAACCGAATCGACATATAAACCTCAAGGGACGTCGCAATCCAAACGACACATTGCTACTAAATATGCAGTTTAAAGCAGTTTTAGGTAATTCAGATTTCACGAAAGTAAAGCTCGAATCATTTAAATGGACGGAATGCGAAAGCGATATCAGCACACTTGATTCGGCGGTGAAGATAATCGATATTTGCGAAGCCGGTGGCTTGCGTCTATTTGATTCCAAGGCGGTTGTTACAAATTTGAAACAGAACTATCCCAATCCTTTTGATAAAAGCACCAAGATAGAGTTCTCTACGTCGCAGGCATCGAAGGCACAGTTAATTATTGCTAATTTGCTTGGCGAGACCATTGCTTCCTTTGATTATGATTGCCAAGCAAATATCCAATACGAGCTAAACCTTGATGCCGTTAATTTGCCAAGCGGAGTTTATTGCTGCAGGCTGATAATCAACGGGAAAGAGTATAATAGAATAATGAGAAAAATAGGGGCGTAATTATATGAAGAACAAACTAAATATAATTATTAGCGCTGTTTTATTTTGCCTCTTGCTTTCTTCGGCGTCGGCTGCTACCGGCATTTATGATAGATTTCAATATGGCTTATTCGCCAATTTTGAATTAATTCGCCAAGATGCTGCCTTCAAGAGTATGCCAAATACTTTCTCGTGCTCTCCCGGATTTACCAAAGGTATTGGCTTTGGTGCCAATGGTGGCATATTGATGGAAATTCCCTTCGGAAAAGTTTTATTTATGGGTATGCGTGCCGGATATTCATTCATTCGGACAGTATCGGAAGCAGAAGAGGAGTTCCCATATCAATTCGGAGATAATATCCTGATGGGGCGGATTATTTACCGAAATGAAATCAATTTGCACGGAGGCAGAGGCGAGATGTATCTTGGTCTGCGCCCATTCGATGGGATGATTTTATCGGCAGGAGTGGTCGGCGAATATGTTTTTATGCCCGCATTTACACAATTTGAAAAATTAGACAAGCCAAGCGATTTCGGCGCCTTTGAAAATGGCAAGAGAACGCGCAATGAATATTATAACAAGAAGATTAATGATATTTCTATTCCCGTTCTATTCGCAAAAGCTACGCTTTCATACGAAATACTTCTCAATGAAACAGGGACGGTGCGCTTAGCTCCTGAAATCTCTTATTTATATCCGATTAACTCCCTCATAAAGAATTATGATTGGAAGCTTTCGGGTTTATCGGCAGGTGCATCTTTGAAATTCTCATCGAAACCGGAGAACCCACTTTTTGTGGATATTTCAACAAAAGATGAAATTGTATCGGCGAATTTCACTTCTTGCGATACAAGTTACTTTAGCACAGCTCCATCTGAAATAACACTTTTTGCCAATGTATCAGCTCCATCTGGAGTATCATATTGGGAGCTAAAAGTATTACAAAATAATCGGGTATTATACTTGCTAAAAGATACAAACGAAGTGCCTCCGCAGTTCTCAATACCGATTGATTGGATCTATAAAAATAAGCAGGATACTCAGCCAATATCATATAAGCTCTTCGTGCAAGATAAGGAGAACAAGAAAGCCGAGAAGGAGGGAAGAATCCCGCTCAATCACGACAATAAAGAACTCCTTTCTGATTTTGAGCATTACGGATTAGATGACAATGGCAATAAAATATCTCAAAGCAATATTAATATTGAGCGGAAAATCCTCACGGAGGTTCATCCTTTGCTGAATTATATTTTCTTTGATGAAAATTCTGATAAAATTGCGCAGAGATATAGGAAAATCCGCAATTACGAGACTAATACTTTCGAAATAAATAATTATAAGAATGATGATATTTTAGGTATTTATAGAAATATACTAAATATTATCGGGCAGAGATTGCAGAAAAATCCAAATGCAGAACTATTCCTGAAAGGTTATGTCTCCGATAATCCGAGTGAGGCTAACAACCTACTATTAGCAAATAATAGAGCAAATACAATCAAAGAGTATTTGAGGAATATTTGGGGCATCGCTGATAATCGTATTATAATCGAGGCAAATCAAAATGCAAGCGGATTGCCACCAAAACCAAGCAATCCGGGCGACGAAAATCACTTCCAGGAAACTGATGACGAAAACCAGAGAGTAGAACTCTTTACAAAGCCTGAGTATTCATTCCTGCTCGATCCAGTTACTACAAGCGATACAATTTCAAGTATTTCGCCCACAAAATTTGTATTTAAGCCACAAATTCAATCAAGCGGACAGCAATATAAATGGAATTTAGACATTGGGCTTAACGGCAAGCTATTGCAGCAATTTGCAGTCAATAATCGCGAGCGCGATTCCGTCTTAATTGATCTAAAATCCAAGAAATCTGAATTAATGAAAAATGACGGAGTGCTAAGCTATTTCTACTTCCTGAAAGATGAATATGGATTGCAATGCTACAAAGAAGGGGAAATCAATTTAGACCTTAGCGAGGCGGATTCCTCCGTCAATAAATATAGCTTAATTCTATTTGATTTCCGCAGTTATGAATTAGGCGAGAGGAATAATCAGATGGTCGACTTAATTCGCTCTTCATTCTCCAATAACTCCTCTTTGTTAATAACAGGATTTACGGATATTCTTGGTGATTCTATTGCTAACCTCGCACTCTCAAAGAATAGAGCGTTAAGTGCGGCAAAAGCAATTTTCAATGATAATTCATTGCAAGCAGATTCGAAATATCCAATCAATAACTCTGCTTCGCATATAGTAATAGACAAAAAATATTACCAAACATTAGCAATTAAGAAAAACGTTAGCAACGTAAATGTTACTGTTCAGGGGCTTGGCGAATCCGCTCCTCTGCTTTATGATAATAGCACTCCCGAGGGCAGATTCTATTCCCGAACTGTAACGATTTCCGTTGTTAATCAGCATAAAGAATAAAATCATAATAACAATAATAATCAATATCTAATGGATGATAATCTATTAGATGTATTAATCAGAAGATAATACTATTTACAAATAGGAAGAATCAATGAAAAATATAGCTTTTTTAGTAGAATATGATGGCACGGATTTTGGAGGTTGGCAGATCCAACCAAACTCGATGACTATCCAAGAAAGTATCCAAAATGCAATATTTGAATTAACGGGGGATAACATCATCTTAATAGCAGCTGGTAGGACGGATGCTGGAGTGCATTCAGCAGGTCAGACGGCAAATGCACTATTTAAAGATGATTTCCCGATACCGACCCATAAAATGCAAGCGGCTCTAAATTCTAGACTTCCGGCTGAAATTAGAATAAAAAAAGTAAGCGAAGTAAATGAGGATTTTCACGCGCGCTATGATGCTACGGCTCGCGAATATGAATATAATTTCCATACCCAAGAATCAGTATTTAAGCAGAAATTCTCCACGTATTTCAAATATCCAATAGATGAAGATTTACTCTTCAATTCATCGCATATTTTTATAGGCAAGCATGATTTTACTTCTTATTCCAAAAATAACCCCAGCACTAAGTCTCACGTCTGCGATGTAGAAATTTGCCGCTGGGTAAAGACATCATCTACAGAATACAAGCTGATAATAAAGGCAAATCGCTTCGTCTATGGAATGGTCAGAGCAATAGCAGGAGCTATGATGGAGGCTGCCTCCGAGAGGGTATTCCTTACGGACCTAATCTACTGCTTGCAGATGCCTGATAGAGAGAAATTTATCAAATTAGCACCCCCGACGGGGCTGATATTAAAGAAAATATACTATAAAACCGATATTTTCTCTAAATAACATGCTATCACAGCAAAAAGTGCTTTTTTATATTAAAATATTATAGTAATTTTATAGTCCAAAATTTTGTTCTAAACATTAGGTAAAAAAATATGAGTATAACAATACCATTATTAGAAAATAATTCAAATGAATTAATAAATTTAATATTATTTAAACAAGAGAACAATATAAACAAAGAAAATCTCTTTGAATTATTTTCAACAAGTAGCAAAGCTATGAATTTAGCTAGCTATGACGCAGACTTCGGCTTCGATGAAGATGAAGAATGGGACGACGAAGCAGATGACGACATCTTCGGCGATGAGGGAGATGAAGAATGGGAAGAATTCGACGAAAATTGGGAAGATGAATTCAACCTCGATGAAGATGAAGAATGGGACGACGATGACGACGACCTATTCGGCGATGATGACGATGAATAAAAAAAGAATTATATAGATTCAATACATATCACGAATACCAGAGCAGGCAAGGCTCTAATATTCGATTGATAGAATAAAAGCAATAAATTGAAGAACCTACTAATCATAGCTTATTACTTTCCACCTTCGGGCGGACCAGGCGTGCAAAGAGTCCTGAAACATACCAAATATCTACGCGAATTTGGTTGGAATCCTATTGTGTTGACCGTATCGAATGGGCAGTTCCCTGCTCGCGATGAAACCCTATTCAAGCAAATTCCCGAAGGCACGGAAATCATAAGAAGCAAGATTTTCGAGCCTTATGATTTATATCGAAAGCTAACTGGCAAGAAGCCCGGAACAGCTATCGACGTAAATACTATAAAGACCGAAAATCAAAAGATTGATTTTAAAGAAAAAATCGCTGAGTTTATCAGGGCGACTTTCTTTATTCCCGATGCACGAATTGGTTGGTTTCGCTCTGCTACCATAGCAATTGATCAGCTAATGAAAGAGAAGCAGATAGATGCAGTTTATAGTTCTTCGCCTCCTTATACTTGCTCGCTAATTGCTCGATACGTCAAGCGGAAGTATAATTTGCCGTGGGTTGCTGGATTCCGCGATCCTTGGACAGATTTTATTTCCTCTCCAAAACGTTGGGCTATCCCGAAGAAAATCGATAAATCCCTTGAATACTCCGTATTTAAAGAAGCAGATTTCGTCGAGGCGGCGTGGTTAGGGATAATCAAAGATGCTTTGCAGAAATATCCCAAATTAGACCAAACAAAGTTTATTCACGTGCCAAATGGATATGACTCCGCAGATTTTCCTCAGATTCAGCCAATAGAGAACGAGAGATTTACCATTTGCTATACTGGTTCAATGTATGGAAGGCGCAATCCAAAAGCTTTTTTTGAAGCAATCCAGTTATTGATTAACGACGCATTCTTTACGGCTCAAGATTTCACTATCCGCTTGGTCGGGAGATTTGGCAATGAAATTCACGAAATGATAGATAATGCTACTTTCAGGCAAAGCATTGAAGTTGTGCCGTATCTGCCACATGGCGAGAGCCTGAAGCAATTAATGAGTAGCGATGCCCTCCTGCTAATAGTAGATGAATCCAAAGAAAGCAGTGAGATTGTTCCCGGGAAGGTCTATGAATACATAGGAATGCGGAAGCCAATTATCGCGATTGCCCCGATTCCGAGTGCCATCGCTGATTTAATGGAGGAAACTCAATCCGGAATAGCAGCACATCAAAGCGAAATCCAAAAAATTTCAGAAATAATAAAAAATTACTATAATTATTGGAAATATAAGCAAGATAAGTATTATAATCCCAATGAGCTCGCAATAGCACAATACGAGAGAAAAAATGCAGCTCAGAAATTAAGCGAAATTCTAAAGAATTTGCTATAATGTCTAAATATTGATTGGAAATTATTTACATTGGAATTGCTATAATATCAAACATTAATATGAATAAAGCAATCTTTTTTGATAGAGATGGAGTAATAAATTACAGGTTGGTTGGCGATTATGTGAAATCTCCGGCGGAGTTCGCATTTTGTCCGGATTTAATTCCATTTCTGAAATTAGTGAAGGAAAAAGGATATTTAGCAATTATTATTACAAATCAGCAAGGAGTTAGCAAAGGTCTAATGAGCGAAGAGGATTTGAAAGAAGTCCATACCCAGATGCAAAATCAGCTGGTAGCAGAATTAGGCTATGCTTTCGATGATATTTATTATTGCACAGCCCCATCTTGCGAAAGATTTTCCAGACGAAAACCCAATCCAGATATGATACTCGAAGCAGTTGAGAAGCATAGCATTGACAAGAGTAAATCTTGGATTATTGGCGATAGCATTACCGATATTATTGCCGGAGAAAAAGCCGAAATCGGCACAGTTTACCTCGGAACAGATATTATGTCTAATCCATTCATTAATCCCATCTTTAAATTCAAAAACTTAGCAGATCTGCAAGCATATTTTTCTGATATAGAAAATTATTCTGAGCCATTCCAGGAGCAATAAGAGAGAAGTTCTGCTCTTTTCTAAATTATATCCTCATCAAAAGTAACTCATGGCATTCTTTTATCAAAAAAAAAACCTTTGTCCCCTACAAAGATTAAGCCAAGAGTAATTAATTTTTGAAATTTTTTGTATAATTTGCAAAATATGCTTAATTTGCATTAGTTATTTTTTAACAAAGTCATAAAGTATGATATTAGTAGATAATATTTTAGTGGAAGAAGATCTGTTCGAAGCGAAATTCTGCTGTGATTTGCAGAAATGCAAGGGGGCTTGTTGCACATTCCCCGGTGAATATGGTGCTCCACTATTGGAAGCAGAAATTGAATTGATTGAGCAGAATTTCCCTGCAATTACAAAATACCTGAGCGAAAAATCAAAGCAATATATAGAAGAAAATGGTATGTATGAAGGTAGGGAAAATTACAGAACCACCGTCTGCATCGATAAGCGCGATTGCGTTTTCGTCTATTATGATGGGGAATTAGCCCTATGCGCATTCGAAAAAGCATACTTAAATGGGGAAATTAAGTTCAGAAAGCCGATATCTTGCCACTTATATCCAATTAGAGTTAAAAAGTTTGGGAACGAACTATTGCATTATTCACAGATAGAGGAATGCAAAGATGCTCGCGAAAAGGGCGAAAGAGAGGATATCCCGCTATTTGATTCATTAGAAGAGGCACTACGCAGGAAATTTGGCGACGAATGGGTGGCATTATTGAAAGAGTATATAAACAGTAAAAAACAGTAAGTTATATAAAAACAGCATAAACAGTAAATAAGATTAATAGTAATAACTGATAAATAGAAGTAGAATAGGGGGAGGAATATGCAGTTATCGTTAAAAATGAAGACAGGGCTCTCGCAGACCCTGACTCCGCAGCAGATACAGTATTTAAAATTACTTCAGTTGCCATTGGTGCAATTGGAGCAGCACGTGCGTCAAGAAATTGAGCAAAACCCACTATTAGATGAGTATGAAGGTGATGCCATTACTGCGGCGGATTCTAATGATGCCCCTGCCGAAGCAGAGATGTATAATCATGAAACTCATTTCTCGAATGAAGAGAAATTTGCCAATGATGATGTCGCTAATAAAGAAAGATTCGCCGAGCCTCGAGATTTAATCGATGATAAAGTAGATCCGTTTGAGTTTTATAAAATGATATGGCAGGATGATAGCGATACTCCCGGAAAGGGAAATAAACAGCATGGAGAGGACGATGATTTCGAGCCGTTCCAGATACGCGATAGTATTTCTTTCATCGATGAGATTAAAAACCAGCTTGCAATTTTTAATTTGAGCGAAGAGCTTGAAATACTCGTCGATCTCGTGCTTGGATATATTAATAGAGCTGGATATTTAGTCAAAGACGATGTTAGCCAAAAATATGATGCCGAAATTTCTAACTACGATAAATATGAAGATTTAAGTATAGAAGAAGAAATTACCGAGCGAGCAAACGACGAGATATTCGATCTAAATCTGAAAATCAAAGAAGCAGAAATGAGAGAATTGGAGAAACAAAATGCAATTCTCGACAAAAACCCTGCGCGCCGCTTAGCTGTTAGCCAAGAGGTGCGAGATATTATTGATAAAAACTTATATGGTAAAGAAATCTTTTATGAAGACGAGGAATCGCCATATTTACATAAAGTTACGATAGATGATACCGAAAAAGTAATTAAGCTGATTCAGCGCCTCGATCCCCCCGGAATTGCTTCTCGCAGCATACGCGAATGCCTGATGGTGCAGCTTGAAGTAATCCCGAACAAAAGCGATATTCAGCAATTAGCTTATGATATTTTGCAATCCGCTTATGAAGCCTTTTCGATGAAGCATTATCATCTCATTACAAAGCAATTTGAAATTGATGAAGATACTTTGAAATTGGCGATTGACGAGATAAAAAAATTAAATCCAAAGCCGGCGGGATTCGAAACTGCGCATGAATTAAATACAGTTACGCCCGATTTCCTCGTTGGAAAAGATGAGAAAACCGATGAGCTAATAGTAATTGTAAATGATAGCAGGCTTCCGACTCTAAAAGTAAATGATGCGTATAATAAAATACGCCAAGATGCAAAATATAAGAAGACAAAACGAGACGAAGCCGAAAGCCAAATAAAGAATTTACCGACTCCCGATGAGTTCGGTCCAAATAAGAGCCTGAATATTAATCGAGAGGCAATTAACTGGATACGTAGCAAATATGAGGATGCAAAATTCCTTATCCAAGCTATTAAACAGCGAAAAACAACAATGCTTAAAGTAATGACTGCTATTGCTTATCGTCAGAAGGATTTCTTCGATGTTGGATCACAGGGACTTAAACCATTGATTTACAAAGATGTATCAGATGATACCGGCTTGGATATTTCGACGATTTGTAGGATTGTAAACGGAAAGTTTGTCCAGACGGAATACGGCACATTCGAGCTAAAATATTTCTTCAGCGAATCTTTAATGAACGACGATGGGGAGGAAGTTTCCACTCGCGTAATTAAAGAAATTCTGCGCGATGCAATCGATGGCGAGAATAAAGATAAACCATATAGCGATGAAAAGCTATCCGAAGTGCTAAAAGAGCAAGGCTACAACGTAGCTCGCAGAACAGTAGCAAAATATCGCGAGCAAATGAATATCCCAGTAGCTCGATTGAGAAAGGAATTATAAAGAAGTGATTCTGCTGCTTTATATGCTCTATTACAAAGAATTATGAAAAAAAACGTCCCACTTGCCAAATGGCAGGTGGGACGTTTTTATTTTTAGCTCAGGGTGCAGAAGATTGTTTCTTCCATATTTATTATTCTTTGGGGTTATCTTCTTGAGAACTATCTTCTTTTGTGCTGCTTTCTTTACTTATTTCTTTTGCTGGGAATCCCATCGTGAAACCGAATAGACCACCCAATAGTGTCATGTTAGACCAAGAAGAAGTAATCGCACAGCCATTTTGGCAACCATAAAAATGATACCAGCCGTAGCCGATGCCTGCTCCGATTATTGCGAATACTGCAGGTTTGATATATCTTTTCATAATTAAATCCTTGTAATTAATTGAGTTAATTATGCTTTGTTTTCTACTTTTAATATATCGCTAATAGCTTGGTATAAAGATTCCTTTGGTAAAGCGCCGACGCTCATCGCTGGCTGTCCTTCTGTTGGGATAAACACTACTGAAGGAATGCTGCGAATCCCGAACATTCCGGCTAATTCTTGTTGCTCTTCTGTATTTACTTCATAGAAGTCTACTTTGTCGGGAATTTCATTAGAAACTTCCTCAAAAGTTGGGTCAAAGATTTTGCATGCGCTACACCAATCAGAATAGAATTTAATGATTGCGGGCTTTGTGCCTTTGTATTTCCAATCTTGTGATTGTGTATAATCGAAAATTTGTTCTCTAAAAGAGTCTATGCCTAATTTTTCCATTTTATCTATTATTGAAAGTTAATAAAAATGTAATAACGTAAAGTAAATTAAAAAGTTTCAATTTATAGAATAAATTTGCTGAGATCCCCATTTTTAACGATGTCGCTTAAATGATCTTTGACGGTCTGCTCTGTTATCTTTACGTTTTTATCACTTAAATTATCAGGAGTGTTAAATAGAATATCATCTAATAGAGTGGTCAAAATAGTATGA
>CAZGXC010000074.1:0-11258 GCA_964529535.1 uncultured Hyphomicrobiales bacterium
AGCATTCCCGCTTCAAGCGTCCCGACATCCACATTTGCTTATTATTTCTCTTGGCTGAAAAATAATAAACTCCGCAAAGCATCAATCGCTATGCTCCTATTGTTCATTGGGTTCGGCGCTGGCTGGATGTTAAACAATGTGGCAGATAATAGCATTCAAAACAACACTCAATACCAATTCGCAAAGCTTGGAAATTCCTCGCAACAGCAGAATAGTGATGATAAGAATAATCCTAATAATTCCACAGGCGTATTACTAAGCCATAATTTAGCAAAAGCAGGCTTCCCAATCGCTTCAAGCATCGAGGATAAGAAAGAAAACCGACATACTAACAATAATAAAATAGGAAACGACCGCGCATATTCTCAGAAATATGACAATTCAATTTCGCAAAGCAAAGCAAAACAGGATAACACAATACAAAACAATATAGATAAACCAATTTATGAAAGCCGATTATTAGCAAGCAATGAGCAAAATAATCCGGCAGTAAATGATGTTTCGGGTGGGAATAGCAGTTTCGCTGCGCTTTCGCCTGCTTTCCAGAGCAACAGAGAGAGCGATTATTCCTCTATGCCTTTTTCATCTTTTAATAAACCAATTTCAAGTATGAATTTCAATTCATCGCCGATTGAATCGCACTTTGAAGCAGTAGTAAATACGCGAGCTTTCAGAATATCAAAAGAACTCTCGCAGCCCGACGACAAATCATTTTTCTCGGGTAGCTCCGTTTCAATATTGTATAAAATAAACGATGAGCATTATCTCGGCGGAGATTTTGGCGAAGATGAATTTTATCAACAGTTTATGTATAATAATGGTGAGCAACTTGTAGAATATCAGCAAGCTCCCAATTACTATTGGGGCGCAGTTTCTTACAAGTATTTGCCTCAATATCTGAATCTATTTGATGCGGCGCAAGTATATGCGAAAGCAAGCATCGGCGGCTGCAAAGCAGGCGCAATCGGGAAGATGCAGATGGGCATTAGCTACAAACTTACTCCTTCGCTTAATGCTTTCGTAGGAGGGGAATTTAGCACATTATTGTTTAATATTCGCAATGATTTTTACTATTCCAAGAAATTTGAAGTATTATATGGAATTAGCTTGAATTTATAGATGAGGATAGAAATCAAAGGTTAAAATTAAGGGTTGCTCTCTTTTCCAAGAGGCAACCCTTAATTTTGTCACTTATAAATACGTCCTGACAGCGAAAGCAAATTGCTCGATAAATATTTGTTTGATTCTGAATAATATTTTTTTTGAGCTGAAATTGAGAATAATTACGAGAAATAAAGCAAAAAAAAAATGGATTTTTAGAAAGAATTAACGTAAATTTGCAAAAATAATCATATATTTGCAATCAAACTTTGTTGATTGTTTGTAGGGCTGTATAATAAATATATACCTCCCGTGTAATGTCAAGAAATTAATCAATTTTCAATATTTTAGTATTAACATTTATTATTTAACAATTATGAATATTAAATACCGTTTAGTCATAATGAACTTTTTGCAGTATGCTATATGGGGAGCATATCTAACCTCTATGGCACGCTACCTTGGACCCGTTGGTTTCGGCGATGAAATTGGGCTATTTTATTCAATCCTCGGCATAGTCTCAATATTTATGCCTGCGATAATGGGAATAATTGCTGATAAGTTAGTTCCCGCCCAAAGGCTTTTGGGATTGTCTCACCTATTATCAGCTCTATTTATAATCGGCGCAGGATATTATGGATTTATGGCTGGGAACAATGTCTCCTTCCCTATTTTCTTTTCTTTATTTTCATTGAGCGGTGCATTTTATATGCCAACGCTTGCTTTATCTAATTCAGTTGCTTTCTCAATTCTAAAAGATAATGATTTTGATACTGTAAAGCATTTCCCGCAGATTAGAATATCTGGCACGATAGGCTTTGTCGCATCTATGTGGACTGTCGATTTACTCGGCTTCCAGACGACTCCCGCGCAATTTTTAATGAGTGGCATATTAGGTTTAGTATTGTTCTTATATACTTTTACTTTGCCGGCTTGTTCCATTACGAGATCTAATAAAAATCAGAGCTTTTCCGAGAGAATGGGAATGACTGCCTTCAAGCTATTCAAGCAAAAGAAGATGGCTGTTTTCTTTATTTTTGCAGCTTTATTGGGCATTTCCTTACAAATCACAAATGGTTTCGCCAATCCATTTATTTCCAGCTTCGAGGCAATTCCAATGTATGCAACAACATTCGGCGTCCAGCATTCTAATATATTAGTATCATTATCGCAAATATCAGAGACCTTTTGTATCTTGCTAATACCTCTATTTTTCAAGCAAATGGGTATAAAAAAGGTGATGCTTATCGCGATGGGCGCTTGGGTATTGCGTTTCTTTTTATTCGCTTGCGGCAATCCTGGCACTGGCGTGTGGTTTTTAGTATTCTCAATGGTTGTGTATGGCGTAGCATTTGATTTCTTCAATGTGGCAGGGTCTCTCTTCGTAGATGGGGAAATAGATATAAATAATCGCTCCAGCGCGCAAGGCTTATTCTTCCTGATGACTAATGGAATTGGCGCTACTGTTGGCACGCTCGCAGCGCAACAAGTTGTAAATCAATTTTGTTCGTGGCAAACTGTTAATATCAAAGGCGTAACTAAATCCTTGCTCCTCGGTGATTGGACCAGTGTTTGGCTAATCTTCGCTGGATATTCCTTGATAGTAATGGTTGCCTTCGCATTAGTATTTAAAAATGGAGTAGAGAAGCCTGCGGGTAAGTTAAGATAAGTTATAGATTTATAGAAAATAAAATAGCTCGATTTTCATCGAGCTATTTCTTTTTCTATCTATCACTATTGCCTATTAATATTCCTGCACTGGGTATTCGCCAATACCAGCATAATAAGCGCTTTCGGCTAAGGCTTGCATTTCGTCTTCGCCAGGATAAACAGTAACGGGAGCTATGAAAGATACTCTCTCTTTTATCCAATCAATTATTGGAGGAGATTTAGCAATGCCACCAGTTACTAATATTTGGTCTACATTGCCCTTCAATACAGTAGCTGCTGCACCGATTTCCTTAGCTATTTGGTATGCCATACCTTCGTAAATCAAGCGAGCTTTTGGTTCGCCGGCATTAGATTGTAATTCAATTTGATAAGCATCGTTTGAGTTTAAATATGCTACGAAGCCGCCGTTTCCAGTGATCATTTTGCGGATTTGATCGTATGAATATTTTCCGCTGAAACACATTTCTGCTAATTGGCGAGCTGGCACTCCACCGGAACGCTCTGGAGAATATGGTCCGTCCCCATCGAGGGCATTATTTACGTCGATAACTTTCCCTTTCTCATGTGCGCCAACGGAGACTCCTCCGCCAAGGTGAGCAACGATTAGGTTAAGTTCCCTGTATTTCTTCCCGTTTTCTCTTGCGAATCTAAAAGCAACAGCTTTTTGATTAAGAGCGTGGAAAATGCTTAATCTTGGTAATTCAGGATGACCAGATAGTCTTGCTAAATCCTGCATTTCATCAACTACTACTGGATCTACTATATATGCAGGAACGCTTTTTTGGAGAAAGTTTTTAATCTCGTTAGCTAAAATACCACCAAGGTTGGAGGCGTGTTCGCCGCGTTGCCCGCTTCTTAAATCTTCTAATAGTTTTTCATTAATGCTATACACTCCGCCTGGGATAGGCTTGAGCAAACCACCTCTTCCGACGATTGCGTCGAGGGAGTCAATTTCAATATTTTGCTCATTTAGTGCTTCAATAATGATGTTCTTGCGAAAATCGCTCTGCTCAATGATATTTTTATACGGAGCTAATTCCTCCACGCTATGCCTTAGCGTCTTGGTAAAGACTTCATTAATATCGTCGAATACGGCGATTTTAGTAGAGGTTGAGCCAGGATTTATGGCTAATATTTTCATTTTGTTGTTATTTTATATTATTAAAAATCAAAATCTTATTAATATGCTGCTGCTAATGCGATTGAAAGTAATTTACTTCTATCTGAATCTGCGCGAGATGTTAGGACTATCGGCACAGATGCACCCATAATCATTGCGGCTACGCTTGCTCCAGAGAGGTAAGTAAGTGTTTTATATAGAACATTGCCCACTTCAATATTTGGAACTACGAGCATATCTGCATCGCCAGCCACTTCGCTAACTAATCCTTTATGGTCTGCTGATTCTTTGCTTACAGCAATATCCATAGAAAGAGGACCATCGATTATGCAACCCTTAATTTGATTGCGTCTATTCATTTGAGTTAGGACAGCGGAGTCGAGAGTAGATTCCATTTTAGGATTAACTACTTCTACTGCAGCTAACATAGCTACCTTTGGATTTGGGAATCCAAGGTGTTGGAACACTTCAACTGCATTGTTGATGATAGTAATTTTCTCTGGAAGAGTTGGGGCAATATTCTGAGCAGCGTCAGTTAATGCTATTACTTTATGATAAGTTTTAGGATCAAAGAAGCCAACGTGGCTAAGCATATCGCCTTTGCGGAGACCAGCTTCTTTATTTAAAATAGCACGCAAGAAATCTGCTGTGCTTACTAATCCCTTCATTATTACTTGTGCATTGCCTTCGCGAACGATTTGAACGGCTTTGCGGCAGGATAGGGCTGGGTTTGGTTCATCGATGATCTCTATTCCATTTAGGTTTAAACCGATATGCCCTGCTATGTCTTTTATTTTTTGAGTATTACCTACGAGTATAGGCTCTACGATATTTTCTTTTACCGCATCTTTGATTGCGCCAAGTACGTGTTCATCTTCTGCAGCACTTACGGCGATTCTTCTTTTAGGTTTGCCTTTAGCAATATCTAAAAATGTATCTAATGACTTTATATCCATAATTTTCTCCGATTTTATGTTTTATTTATTGTTGATTATTTTGTTAGAATGTATATCATCTTACGTTCTGTAATATTTTGTTCTGTAATATCTTTTGTATTATTATAATATTACAGAACGTAAAATTAAATAAAAATGTGGTATTTACGAAATACTTTTTTCTATTTTATGATATTTTTTACTTTATTACATACATTATTATGTAAATGACTTAATGATTACTTCATTAACTTGTCGTTAATATAATTTCTTATATTATCGGAGCTAATTCTTTCCTGCTGCATTGAATCGCGTTCGCGAATAGTAACAGTATTGTCATTAAGAGTATCGCCATCAATAGTTATGCAGAACGGAGTGCCGATTTCATCTTGGCGACGATAGCGTCTGCCAATTGCGCCGCTTGTATCATATTGAGCTTTGAAGTTCTTTTGCACGTCATTATATACTTTTTCAGCATATTCTGGCATACCATCTTTATTCACAAGTGGGAATACTGCTGCCTTAATCGGAGAAAGATGCGGAGCAAATTTCATCACTGTGCGAGTATCTTCCTTGCCATTTTCGTCGCTTAAATTCTCTTCTGTATATGCGTTGCATAGGAATGCCATTAGCCCTCTGGTTGTTCCGCCGGAAGTTTCCACCACAAATGGAGTATATCTATCCTTAGTGGCAGTATCGACGTATTCCATTTTCTTTCCAGAAAATTCTTGGTGAGCCTTCAAGTCGAAATCAGTTCGAGAGTGAATACCCTCTATTTCGCCCCAACCAAATGGGAATAAGTATTCGATATCGCAAGCTTTATTTGCGTAGTGTGCTAATTTTTCATGATCTTTGAAACGAATAACGTCTGGCGACATACCATTTTCTACATACCAATCCCAGCGTTGCTGTTTCCAATATTCATACCATTCCAATTCTGTGCCGGGCTTGATGAAATATTGCATTTCCATTTGCTCAAACTCGCGTGTGCGGAATAGGAAGTTCTTGGTATTAATTTCATTACGGAAAGCTTTACCAATTTGAGCAATACCAAATGGAGGCTTCATTCTGGCACTATCCATAATGTTCTTGAAATTCACGAAGATACCCTGAGCTGATTCTGGGCGAAGGTAAATTACGCTTGCGGAATCATCAACGGGACCGAGGAATGTCTTGAACATAAGATTGAAATTGCGCACTTCAGTCCATTCAGTAGAACCAGAGACAGGATCGGGAATTTGATTATCCACGATGATTTTGTAATAATCCTGTGGCTCTTGCGCTTGGGATAGTTGCGCCTCTATTTGATTTGCTAAATCTTCTTTTTTCTTTTTGCGCAATCTGTCGATAAATTCTTCGATTAGATTATCTGCTCTGTATCTGCCCTTGCTTGTTTTATTATCAATCATTGGGTCAGAGAATTGAGTGAGGTGTCCGCTTGCCTCCCAAGTGCGTGGGTGCATCAATATAGATGCATCTACTCCCTCGATATCTTGGCGGTAAGTCATTGCTTTCCACCATGATTCTTTAATATTTTTCAATAATTCCACGCCCAATGGTCCGAAATCCCAGCATCCATTTAATCCGCCATAAATTTCAGAAGATTGGAATACGAATCCTCTATGCTTCGCTAATGATATGATAGTTTCAAGTTTTACCATTATATATTCACTTTCCGATTATTATTTTCAAATATATTATTCAAATATTTAGTATACAATTATAGACTTCAAAAATAAGGATAATTATTGAATTTTTAAGGAGTATTTTAAATAATATATAATATTTATGTAATATTTTCAATTTTCTTAACATAAAATTTAATATTTAGACAATAATAAATAATAAATACGTTTATAGTAAATTCATTTATTGTATTATGTTAAGAATAGAAGTCAAAAGTGGAGCGTATTTGTAATGAATATACTATTTATAGGACCCCCGGGATCGGGCAAAGGCACGCAATCTAAGAAGATTTGCGAAAGATATAATTTAGGGCAGATGTCTACTGGGGATATACTTCGGGAGAACATCAAGAACGGCACGCCCCTTGGCGATATTGCAAAAAAATATCTCTCGGAGGGCAAGTTCCTACCAGATGATATTATGATAGACCTAATTGAAGAGGAATTTCCCAAATACGCCTGCAAGGGTGGGTTTATTTTTGATGGCTTCCCAAGGACTATTGCTCAGGCTGATGCGCTTGATATAATTCTTGACAATCATAATGCAAAATTGAATGTAGTCATCGTCCTGAACGTCGATGATAAAGAGTTAATTAAAAGGCTGACCGCAAGGCGCACTTGCCCCGTATGCGGAAAAAGCTATCATTTGATGTATAATCCGCCGAAGAATCCAGATGTTTGCGATGTGGAGAATGCTCAGCTTTATCAACGCGATGATGATAAAGAAGAAACTATTGCGAAACGTTTGGAAATTTTTCATCTGCACACGAAGCCATTAGTGGAGTATTTTGATAAATTTAATCTCACAAAGCATATAGATGGTATGCTCCCGCCAGATCAAGTATTTAAGGAAATAACTGAAATTCTGGATAAGTATCAATAGTATCTTTCCACAACATTAATCTGCATAGGCACAGTGAATCTATTTGAGTAATTGTGCCTATACTTTTTTGTTTCTAATATCGAATTAGCACTACTGTATCTTTTTCGTATGTCCTCTCAATCCATGCCTTTATTATTGCGAGCTGTTCTTTTTTCAGTTTCTTTTTTGATTTGTAGATCATTGTCGGAATTGTAGCCGAACTCGTATCCGAATAAGTAAACTTCATATCATTGAAGCTAAGCTCTAATATTTCAGGGACTATGGCTTGCAAATCTTGCAGTAAGTGTTGGGTTTCGTATGTTTTAGTTTTTTGCGCATTTAGTATTGAATCAATTTTGCTGTCATTATTTCTAATTAACCTCTGGCTCCTGGATACTTCGTTCATTAAATCGTTCCGCATCATGATCAAATCTTTCGTATTATTTGATTTGATTTCCAATTTCGTATTCTTTATATTATAAATTGCCAATCTTTTGCTCATTGAATCTATCTGGTTCTGAGTCATATTCCTCGTGAGGAATGCCAGCTCTATTTTATTAGCACCCGACGATTCGTATGTAGTTCTCTGATAGACAACGGTGTATCCATGTTCAATAAATTCTTTTTCAATGAATTTTGCGGAATTTTCTATAAATTTTTGTTTGTCAAATAAAATATAAGCAAAGTATATACTTGGCAATAAAACAAGTATTATAACACCATACAATATATTTTTTATTTTTTTCTTATATTTTGTATCTATTTGACCTATTTTCCCGAAATTCAAAAATTTTATAATTATTATGGTCGCAATTAGAATAAATGTGCAATTGATTAAATATAGATATAAAGCACCAAAGAAAAAAGAGAAATTCCATGTGGCAATACCATATCCAGCCGTGCATAGTGGAGGCATCAATGCGGTAGCTATCGCCACACCCGGCAAAGGGTTGCCTTTATCTTTTCTGGTAATAGTAATAGCACCAGTTAGACCACCAAAGAATGCTATAATCACATCATATATAGTTGGAGATGTGCGGGATAATAATTCAGATTGCACCGCTTTAAATGGGCTTAGCCAGAAATATAAAGCTGAAGCCACTACTGAAATCACAGTAGCTATCAGCAAATTACGCAAGGAATTCCTAAGTAATTCTATATCATAAATAGCTAATCCAAATCCAGCTGATACAATTGGTCCCATTAGAGGGGATATTAGCATCGCACCTATGATGACGGCTGTGGAGTTCATATTCAGCCCTACAGAGGCTATTATTATTGCAAATACTAATATCCATAGGGATGCTCCCATGAAATAGGAATTATCTTTTACAGATTTTAATACGGTTTCAAAGTCGTCGGTGCCCCTGTGAAGGGCAAACAAATCCTGTAAATATTCTCTCATTTATCTCTTAAATTATCTTATTGTCAAATTTTTCAGATTGCAATATAAAGTTTTTTTTTATATTTTAAAACATAATTTACAAAATATTGTTTGTGTTTTCACGTCGGTAACTGGGAAAGATAAATTATTTTTATAAATATTAGGAGTAGCCACTATGGTTCAAGAAAACATTAGAGATAAAATTTTCACAAATTACAGAAAACTTTTAGCAATAAAGTTGATAAGGATGCCGGAAGCGAGCAATGGCTCGATTGGAAATGGCAAATGAAGCACACTATCAGAACGATTGAGCAATTCGAGTATCTTATGAATATCAAATTTTCCCCAGAGGAGAGGGAAAAACTCAATAAAACCAACGAAAAATTCCCACTTTCTATCACCCCATACTATCTATCCTTAAAAGATAAAGATAATATCCAAAATGATCCTGTTTGCAAACAAGCTTTCCTAAACGAAAGAGAATTAATTGTATCGAAAAGCGAAATGTCGGATCCATTAGCAGAGGATCAAGATTCCCCAGTTCCCGGTATCACTCATAGATACTCTGATAGAGTCCTATTTTTAGTAAGCAATATTTGCGCTATGTATTGCAGGCACTGCACGAGAAAGAGAAAAGTGGGCGATGTGGATTCTATCCCTAACAAGGAACAAATTATGCTGGGCTTAGATTACATTAGGAATCACCCAGAGGTGCGAGATGTGCTGCTGTCGGGTGGCGATCCGTTTCTTCTATCTGATTCATATCTTGACTGGATATTAGAAGAACTCTCCAAGATCCCAACTGTCCAGGTCATTAGAATCGGCACTCGCATCCCTGTGGTTTTACCATACAGAGTAACGGACAATTTAGTAAATGTCCTAAAAAAATATAAAAATCTTTGGATAAATACTCATTTCAATCACCCACAAGAGGTAACAACATCAGCAAAAATAGCAACAGCAAAATTAAGTGACGTTGGTATTCCATTGGGAAATCAAACCGTATTGCTTGCCGAGGTCAATGATTGCCCGAAAATCATTAAGGCACTTGTCCATAGATTAGTAGAAAATCGCATTAGGCCATATTACTTGTATCAATGTGATTTATCCGAAGGTCTAACGCATTTCCGCACTCCAATTGGAAAAGGAATCGAAATTATGGAAAGCCTAATAGGGCACACAAGTGGATTTTCGGTTCCCACATACGTCGTAGATGCCCCAGCAGGCGGCGGAAAAATCCCAATAACTCCAAATTACTTAGTCTCCTGGAGCACAAATAAAGTTGTATTAAGGAATTACGAGGGGGTAATTTGCTCATACCAAGAGCCATTGGAATATCCGCATAATTTCTGCGATAGAGACTGCTTAAATTGCAAATTGCAGCTACAGCTTATGGATGGAGAGGAAATAAATGCTATCGGTATTGAGAAGCTTCTTTCTGATTTCGACGAATCTATTTCTCTCACTCCGGAAGACAACGAAAGAATGAGCAACCGGACGGATAATATTGAATAATAATATAGAATAATTAAAATATAGTATGAATATTAAATCAAAGATATATCACGACAAAGCAAGCGACAGAGTATATTTATCGGAATTTGCAGATGTTGATTTCCCAATAATTCTGGAATATATACATAAATTAGTAATAGATAACAACTATACAAAGGTATTTGCAAAAATTCCATCGAAATTTCTCCCCGCTTTTCTGGCTGATGGCTATCAAATAGAAGCATTTATTCCCGATCTGTATCTTACGGACGACGCAGCCTTCTTGGGGAAATATTATGATATAAATAGGAATATTCGCTCTGAATCTGGATTAACTATTTTGCAAAACTTAATTTCGCAGGGGAGCAAGGAGGTGAATAATCTTCCTACATTCCCTATTGAAATCCTTAATCATTCGCATATTCCGCAAATGGTCGGAATATTTAGCGAAGTTTTTCCTAATTATCCATTCCCAATTAGCGATGAAAAATTTCTGAAACGTAATATGGAGGATAGGGAGACTGTTTACTTCGGAGCATTTGAGGGGGACAATATCATCGCAATATCATCTGCAGAGATAAATGATAATTATAAATTCGCTGAAATGACGGATTTCGCGGTGCTACCATCTCATAGAGGGCAGAAATTAGCTCTAATTCTACTAAAAAAGATGGAAGAAATGCTAATTGCTGAAAAATATAAAATGTTCTTCACCATAGCAAGATTAAACTCCCCATCAATGAACAAGACTTTTCTCAACAATGGATATAGGTATTCTGGCACATTGAATAATAACACGAATATCAGCACGGGGATTGAAAGCATGAATATTTTATATAAGGCAGCCAATAAATAGTATTGTTTTTACACCTTTAATAAATAAAGGACTTATTAGAGATTCTAATAAGTCCTTTATAATATTTGGGCAATTAATTGCCAAGCGGTGAAGAACTATTCAGCAGCTGGAGCTTCTTCGGCTGGAGCGGCAGCAGCGGCTTCAGCAGCA
>CAZGXC010000074.1:11268-11559 GCA_964529535.1 uncultured Hyphomicrobiales bacterium
TAAGGAAATAACTGAGATTCTGGATAAGTATATATAGTGGGGATATAGGAAGGGTTTACTTTCCCCCATATACTTTTTAGATAATCATTCAATATATAAATAAAGCTCCGAACCTATTTTGGTTTGGAGCTTTAATTGTTTATTCTAAAACTTACTATTATAGGAAGTCTTATTCAGCAGCTGGAGCTTCTTCGGCTGGAGCGGCAGCAGCGGCTTCAGCAGCAGCTTTTTCTTCAGCTTCTTTTGCAGCAGCTTCAGCAGCGGCAGCTTCTTGCTCAGCTTTTAATTTTC
>CAZGXC010000075.1:0-6560 GCA_964529535.1 uncultured Hyphomicrobiales bacterium
CAGTAGTGCTTATTCTAGTATCTCCTTTAAAGAATGTAAAATCAGCATGATACATAGCTTTATATTTGTCGAGTATTTTGGGATTGTCCGCCCTATATCCTGCGGAAATAAGCCCTATTAAATTATTATTTTCGTCAAAAATTGGCGAAGCAGATCTTACTGCGAGAGGAATTACCTTATCTGTGAAAAGCCCAGTAACAACTTTCCCAGTTGAAGCTATTTTATAATCTGGGTTATTTGGAACATAATCTCCATAATTATTAGGTTCGTGCGACCTATAAACAACTTGGAAGTTAGGATATGCCACATTCACATATTCTACATCCGAAGCAGTAAGAGCAGTATTAACGACTTCCATTATCGCCGCTCTGTCTTTGCTCTTCATAGCAGCTTTCATAGCACTTTTGCTAGCTACTGATCGCACAAAAGTCTCAGCATTCTTCTCATAGAGATCTATTTGATAATCTATAATGGTCGAATTCTTTTTTGCTTGATCAATAAAAGTCTCTTCCACAAAATTAATTGTTTTGTATGAGTAGACAAAAGAAATTGCAACTACCAAGACAGTAATTAGTGAAATTGTTATTAAACTTAATTTTGGTCCAATTTTCATGCTTAATACACACCTTTTTGTTTAACATTACTAAAAAAACATCCTTCAAAATCCAAAAATGAATTTAAAGAATATGTAATCCAAAAGTATGTATCGGCATTATTTTCACAAACTTTAATCAAATATAGATACTATTACTAATGATATGCTTATTAATAATACGACGAAATCAATAGCTTTTTGAATTCCATTATCATTATTTCACAAAAAATGATTAATTTTGCCATTTATTGTTAATTGAATTGATGAATAATAGCGATGAAGTATTGTAAATATTTGAAGTATTATAAATATATATTATTAATCAGTATTTTGCTTGTCTCCTGCGCCGATGACTTCCGCGTAAAGATGCAAGAGGCTAATGATTTGCTCGCGGAGAAACAATATTCCCAAGCAGAAGCCATCCTCTCCGATGCCGTGAGGCTCAACCCGGGCGATTATGATGCTAATTATAACTTAGGCGTGGCATATTACCGCCAAAAGAAATATTCCAATTCCGCCGAGCAATTTAAAAATATCATAAAAATGACTAATGACGTAGCCAAGCAGGGAAACGCCTATTATAACCTCGCTTGCTCTATGTATAAATACATTGCGGATTCTTCCGACAAACCAATTGCTCAATTAGAATACTTTTCGCAATCAGCGGAAGCATTTGAAAAGGCAATGCTGAAAAATCCGAATGATCTGCAAGCAAAGCAGAACTACCTCTTCGTCAAGAATAAAATGAATTTGCTGAATAATAATGAGAAAATCAATAAATATAAGGACTTGCTAAACAAAGAAAAAGAGCTGAATAAACAGCAGGAACAGCTCGATAAGCAAAAAGATTCTCTACAAAAAAAGCAAGAGGAATTGAATAAACAGCAAGAGCAAAAGAAAAAAGAAGAAGAAAAGCTGAAACAAGAGGAAAAAAAGCTGGAAAATCAACAAAAACAAGAGAAAAACCAGCAACAGAAACAAGAACAGCAGAAGCAATTGGACGAAAATCGCCAAAAACAAGAACAAAATAAACAGGAACAACAGGAACAGCAAAAACAAAAAGATTCTCTACAAAAAAAGGAAGATGAAGTAAAGCAAAAGCAAAATGAAGTGAACCAGCAAAAGCAAGATCTGGAGCAAATGAAAAAACAAATGCAACAAGACGAGCAAAAGAATAGCGAGCAAAAGGACAAGCAGGACAATAAACAGAATCAAGATAATAAGCAAAATCAAGAAAATAAGGACAACAATAAGCAAGATAGTAAAGAATCAAAAGCAAATCAAGATAAACAGGGCGATAAAGATAAGCAGCAGCAGAATAAACAGCAGGATGGGCAACAGAAAGATCAGCAGAATAAGAATGAACAATCCAAACAGCAACAACAGCAAAATGCTGAAAACGAAAAGAAAAAGCAAGAATTAGAAAAGCAATTACAAAAAGAAAAAGAAAATTATAAGAACGAAAATCAAAAATTAGATAACGAGAAAAATAAACTTGGTAAAGAAAAAGAGAAACTAAACCAAGAGCAAAAGAAATTGGATAATGCTCCGAAAAACAAAAAGCAAGAGCAAAATCAAAAAACAGAGCAACAAAAACAAAAGACTCAACAGCAACAGCAAAGCGTAGATAAGCAACAGAAAAAAGTAGAAGACGTAAAGAAAAAGATACAAAATATTCAGATGCAATTGGCTAAATTGCAGCCAAAAGACAAAAATCAACAGAAGGCTGAGCAAAAGCAAGCACCAGCCTCCTTCAAAGAGTCTAATATTAAGCAGAACGAGGCGGAAATCATTCTCCGCACGCTAAACGATGACGAAAAACAACTACAAAAGAAGCTGAAAAGAAAAAATCAGCCAAGTGGCGGAAGTCGCAAAAAGCAATGGTAATCAGCTTCTACGACAGTTATAACTATAGCATTCGATAAAGAAAATATATTTCGGCACGCAGATTGATTAGGTGAGAGATACAACAGAATGGATTCAGAAAATAATAATAAAATAAGGATACACAATGAACATTACAACGATTAAGCATCAGCCACTTACCTCGAAGGAAACATTGGCTTTCCGTAATGCTGAAGTATTGAAAAAGTCCGACGTCTCAAAGACTGAGGTTGCTCCGCATACTCCGAAAGAGACAAAATGGCAACAAAATATATTACTTGACGTAATCAGCGATTTGGAGAATAATCTACAGCCGGATAATAATCACCCACTCGGCAGAGCAGATTATCAACCAATCGAGAACTTACAGGAGGCACTTGCGCAAATGCCATATTTCCAGACAGATGCATTTAAATCTACAGCATCGCAAGCACAGGCAAATCTCCGCCCACAGGATATTGCTGCCCTATTCAGCGATTTATAGTCTTTCATAGAAATTCTATACAAGATAAACAATAAGATACAAGATATACTAAAATACGAAGCTATCATTTATTTCGATAGCTTCGTATTTGTGTATTTAAATTTCTTATAACTTCTTTATTAATCAAAATATACCGCTTCAAAGATTGCAATATTTTTATCTTTTGCATTGTTGAGTTTTAGGACATCTTTTTCCAAAATATACTTCTCTGCTTCTTCAAAGATCTTGAAAAAATCACTGTCTTTATTCTCTACACCCGGGCATATTTTCATAGTAGCAGCCATATTCTTACCGAAGGAAATTGATTTTGAATCCAAAATTTCATAGCCTCCGCTGAAGTTGTTGCAACCGGCAAATCCATAAAAAGTACCGTCGTTTCGCAGGGTAAAGAATTGCTCCTTCTCCTGATTTTCCGACATCTTTACTTCTACCCCTCGCAAGCTTTTGAGCTTCCAATATTTATTGACTATTCCATTATCACTCATTTTGACAAAGGTCGCAAGTGGCGCTCTGCGTCCTACATTGAGCATCATTTTATTCCCGTCCATAGTGTAATTATCGGCAGTTCGGAGCATTTCGAGGATTTTAGTTTCCAAATCCATTTCTGGGCACGCCATGCGAGTAGTCCCTAATTGATCAAAATGAATTCTATTCCCATTTTCAATCGAAACAGAGCCCATCAGACGATTACAAGCTACAAAGCCACTTACTTTCCCATCTTCACTAATATCGATATAGATTGGCTGAGTATTCGAAACAGGCTGCCCATCTAATTCAACGAGCTCCCATTTTTGGCGAATATCATTATTCGCACTTTCCTTTATCGTATTAGTATTCGAGCTACAGCTAAGTAAAATAGCTGATAGCATAAAGATAATTAATTTTTTCATGTTATTATTTAGATAAATGTTATTATTAAACTTTCGTATAAGCTATAATACGGATTACCTACATAGTTAGTTACTAAACATAAAAAAATGTATAATGATAGATCATCAAGTTTTCCTTTAATATTTTACAAATATCATTCCTCATTCGTATTTACCTTATCCCAAATTCTCGCTTCATAAAAAATAAAAATACAATAAAATTCAATCTATTACTTTTATACTAGACCTTTAAAGTTAACGAAAGGAATAGCTTATGACGATTGACAATATCCTTGCAGTAAAGCAAGGCGCGCAACCCGTAAGCGGAGTTCAGCAACAAATCCAGACCAATGTATTGAAAAATATTATGGGGGCTGACGGTTTGCCGAACCAATTGCTTGAGTTCATGAAGTCTTCTACCAATGATATGAAGTCGCTTCAAGCAGCAGCTCAAGTGCAAATAAAGAGTGGATATTTAGATATTAAGGTCTAATCACCACTTAATATGCTAAAAGAGGCTCGCTATCGTGCAAGCCTCTTTTTCCTTTATAAAATTTCTATTTAGATTATAATTTCTACATAGCTTATAAGCTCGGTCTGCCAATGCAATGATATTCAAATCCTTGGGCTTTCATTTCTTCCGGCTCAAATAGGTTTCTACCATCGAAAATCACATTTGTTTTCAGGTTCTGCTTAACTAATTCTAAATCTGGACTTCTGAAAATATTCCATTCCGTTACGATTATCAGGAAGTCGCAATCCTTCGTGCAATCATATTGATCTGTAAAGTAATTTAGTTTATCGCCGTATCTATTACGTGTATTTTCAAGAGCTTCGGGGTCATACACGTTGATTTCGTAGTCATTAGCTAATAATTTGTCTATTAATTTAAAAGCAGGAGCTTCGCGCACGTCATCTGTATTTGGCTTAAATGCCAAGCCCCAAATAGCAGCCTTTTTGCCCTTGCCCATTCTATCGATTACTTTTTGAGAGAATCTCTCTATTTGCATTGAGTTTACTTCCTGAGCAGCTGTTACGATTCTTAGATTTGCGCCGGCTTCCTCAGCAGAATAGATTAATGCTCGCACGTCTTTGGGGAAGCAACTGCCGCCATAACCAATTCCGGGGAAGAGAAATCTCTTGCCAATGCGTGAATCGGATCCAATCCCAAGGCGAATCTTTTCAATATCGGCTCCGATTTTTTCGCAATAATTGGATAGATCATTCATGAATGATATTTTTACGGCGAGGAAAGAATTTGCGGCATATTTTGTAAGCTCTGCGCTTTTAATGTCCAAAATAATTATTGGATTGCCACTGCGAACAAATGGCACATACAAATCTTTCATTGTAGTGGCAGTGCTTTCGTCTTCCGTGCCGATGACTACTCTCTCTGGCTTGAGTGCATCCTCCACTGCGAAGCCTTCCCTCAAAAACTCTGGATTGCTCACTACTTGCACAGGGGCATCTGGAACTATTTTTTTGAAAATATTCTGCACTTTTTCGCCAGTCCCAACTGGCACGGTGCTTTTATTTACAATTATTTTCTTTTCTTTGATATTATTTTTCTTGATGATATTTGCAATATCTTCGGCTGAATTTAAGACGTGATGCAAATCTGCCGAACCATCCTCGCTCGGAGGTGTAGGCAAACAAAGGAAAATGATTTGCGATTCTTCTATCGCCATTTCAAGGCTCGTAGTGAATTTTATTCTCTTCTCTACGATGCTTTGCTTTAAATAGTATTCTAATCCGGGTTCATAGATTGTGGGGGTGCCTGCTGCTAAAGTAGCTATTTTCTTTTCATCAATATCTACGCAAATCACTTTATTACCTGTGGTAGCGAATGCAGTGCCTGTTACTAATCCGACGTATCCCGTCCCGATTACTCCTATTTTATATGCCATTTAAGTGTTAATCCTTTTGTTATCAAATCGTTAAAATTAATTTATAAATCACGATGCCTAATATTACAAGCACCGCTAAAAAGATTGCAAATTTAATCATTTTTTTGAACAAGGAAAAAATAATTATTAATCCTAATCCAATTACTATGTATAATACGGTTGTATCCATAATTTTTTTTGAATTATGTTAATTTGAAATTAATAGTAATTACGCCTTCCATATCCATATCTTGCTTTAATGGATTGAACTTCCATTCGCGGAGCGCCTGCATCGCAGCTCTTTCGAGAATTGGATCGCCACCCTTTTGCGCGGGTCGTAAGCTGATAACTGTTCCATTCTTATCAACTACAAATCGGATCTTTACCTGTCCGCCCTTTGCGCCCGGAGGATATACAGGTATGCGTTTATTTAGCACTACTCTATTTCCGCCGCCGCCCCATTCAATATCGCCAAGCCCAAGCCCTGCGCCTTTGCCAGAGCCTTTGGACCCCAATCCAGTGCCGAGAAGCGAGCCACTTGGAGAGCCAATATTTCTGCTGCCCGTGCCTTGAGCATCAACACTTCCGGAAGAATTAGAGGCAATATCTTTAGTTGGAGAGAATCTTTGGTAATCTTCGGGATTATCCACTGCTGAATTTGGCGATAATTGCGTCCCCCCAGCGGATTCCGCATCGCTTAAATTTGTAGCAGGGGAAGTCCCTTTGTGCATCTCGCCCTCCGCAGTCAAGTTGCCCTTGCTCATTCCAGTGCCATCGCCATCTCCGAAGCTGATTTGTAATAGATCTATTGGCACTTTGTTGATCTCTGATTCCAATTTTTT
>CAZGXC010000075.1:6570-11551 GCA_964529535.1 uncultured Hyphomicrobiales bacterium
GTCGGTTGGGGATAATAATGTTCCTGTACCTTTTGAAATATCTCTATCTCTACGAAGTATAAAAATGGCAATAGGCTCAAAAGAATAGCTACCGAGATTATCCAACCACGGGCTGTATTTTTGTCCCAAGGAATATTAAATTTAATTCCTGTTTCTTCTCTATATGGTGTGTACATCTATCCCCCGCACACAATATAAATGAATAAAATCATTACTTATTTAATTACTTACTATTTTACTCTATCAATCCAGCATTGGGTAAATCCCGCCTGCTGCACTGCCTGCTCTGCTTCGCTACGGCTTTTATATTTACCGAAGCGGATTCTATACCATTTCACGTCTCTTACAACTTGCGTGGAAATACTTGCTTGATTTCCTACTTTTTTGCGAACTTTTGCCAGCCAATTCTCCGCATCTTCTTTTGATGGAGATGAATACACTTGTATCACGTATTCCTCTTCGATTGGAGGAGCAATTGTAGCTTTGCTTTTGGATTCTGCTAAGTTTGCTTCCTTTGCTTTTTGGCTAACAACTGGATTTGCCACTTCTTTTTTTGTAGGCTTTGGCTTCTCACTTTTGCTTACGATAGGCGGACTTTTTATTTCTTTTGCTTTGGTTTTAGTTTCTTTTACTTCTTCTGCTGGCTTACTCTTTTCGACAGGTTTAGCAGTTTTCTTTTCTTTTGGTTCATTCGCCACAATTTTTGTATTATCGGCTTTTGCTTTGCTTTCTTTCTTAGCTATTTCAGCTTTTTTCTTTGCTAATTCTACCTTTTCTTTTTCTGCTTTTACTTTTTCAGCTTTATCTCTCTCTGCTTTTGCCAGCAAGATTGAATCTTGTATTCTTCTATTTTCTACATTATTGATTGAATCTTGATAGTTTTTCAAGGCAGCCAATTTTATAGAATCTTGGATTTTAATATTATTCAATGAATCCTTTATCGCAGCGGAATCAATGGCAATTGCTTTTGTTTCCGGAGCCTGCTCCTTTGTCGCATCCTTTTGAAGTGCTTTCTTATCAGCAACTTTGGAAGTATCCTGCTCGCCAAAGATTTTGGACATAGTATAAGAAACAAATTGGAATTGAGATTCCGCGAACCACAAGCCACCTGCTATTATCAAGATGCTTGCAGCCGCGATTGCTAGCGGTAGCCAAATGGCTTTTTTCTTCTCTTTCTCTTCGCCATTTGCCCCTGCTTCTTCTAGCTCTTGCCTTAACTTTTTCTTTTCTTTTCTGCTTAATTTCTTGGGTTTTCCGTCAATTGGATCAACTTTAGCATTTTTTCCGTCTGCTTCATTCGCTGCGGTAGCTTTGCTTTCGCCCAATCCCAGTTTTGATGGATGCTCTGGATAGAGATTGTTAATATCTATTTCTACGGCATCTTTATCATTATCAATTTCTTGGAACTCTCGCGGTGCAACCGGCTCATCGCTATCGCTTTCGGCTTCAACTGTTTGCTCTGTTGCCAGTGTTTCTTTTGCTTTCTTTCCAGCAGCCACTGCCGCCATTATTGCCTCTAAATCTTCTGGACTTATGGCTTCTTCGGTGCTTGCTGTTGGATCAATACTCTCATTAGGTTGCTCTTCCGGAAGAACTGGATCTTCTGTAAGAGGAGTATCGGATTGCTCGCTTGCAAGCATTGAATCGAAAAGATCGTCATTAGAACTTGTAGCCTCTGCTACTGGCTCTGCTATTGTTTCAGGCGTTTCAATCGTTGGTTCCGTTTCGGGAACTTTAATTTTTTCTTTGGAAAAAACGCTGTAATTTTCTGGCGTAATATCTAAACTGCTTAATTCTTCTGGATATTTTTCCTGATTATTAAGCGCAAAAGTATCATCGGCTTCGCTTTGTTTGTCGAATCCGCCAAAGATTTCTTCTTTTCTTAATTCATTATTATCAAAAATATCCATTGTTTATTATTTAGATTATATTAAAATTGCCAAAATGCTCCGACGCTTAAATATAAGCCTCGTTCTTTATATGGTCCCCAGAAAAATTCATTCGCATTCAGCAGGTTATCACCTTTTAGATAAAGATTTAGATTATCCATTAGCTTATACGAAATTCTTGCGGCTAAGTTAATAAATCCATCTTTGGACTCTGTATTTTCTGAGTTGACATATCTTTTTCCAAAGTAATTTAACTCAACTTTAGTGCCAAATTTTTCCATCCATATATTATCATAGACGAATAACATTTGAAAACCCGATAAATTAGGGATATTTTTTCCATTAAATGCTGAATTGGAATAATATATTGGCTTATAATGGAGTTCTGCGGAGAAGTTGCCTGACTTGCTCATCAAGAGGCTTCCCTTACCGAAAACGTCAAATCCATTAGCATCTGTATAATCGAGATTAAATATTTTCTCGTCTGTAAGCACGAAGGAGCGGAATCTATCAATCATTGAGAATTTTGCTCCAGCCGAAAACATCAGGTATTCGCTTGGATGGATTATTATCGCTGCTTTGACGGCTTTCTCGTATGGGAAGTCGATCTTTGCTTTATGCTCTACAAAACGATTCACCATCCACGCGCTCTTGAAGTTATTATCGTCGAAGTTTAGATTCACTCCTGCTTCCAGCGTGATGAATTTGCTTAATAAGTAATCAATATCTGCTATCAAAACGATATTTGCTCGCTGAATATTACCTGTGCTACCAGTTGATTGGAAGCCAGCAGTTCCATTTACTATTGTTTGCTCATTGAGTCTATATTTAGCTCCAGCGGAGAAATCCATAAAGTTATTAGATTGCCCGAATGAAGTCCCAAATCTCAGATTTAGTTTTGCTCTCACATCTAAGCTACTGTCTATTGCTTTCCCAACAGAGAGGAATCCAGCAATATCGCTATTTTCCGCAATATCATTATTGTGTTCAATATTGAACATTTCATAAGACGCACCAGTTGAGAAGGCATAAGTATTGTATTCGCCTTCGCTCTTAACGCCGAGGCTTAATTCAAAAGCATTTCTGCCACGTGCGGTATCCATCGCATACATTTTGTAAGAATTTGTATTGAATTTGAAATGAGCATCTGTTCTGCTGCCTCCGAATATCCAATATTTCCTTGGGGCAATATAATTCAACGATAGTTTTGCTCCGCCATCGAAGGCATCAGCATTCTTGATATGCCCATCTGTATAAAATGCGTGCCCATCTACGAAAAGGTTGAAATCATTTATATTAAATCCGATGCCGGCATCCGCATTTAATGTCAGGAAGTTTCCGGCATATACATTTAAGTAATTCCTTTTATATTGGCGTTTGGCGAAACTGGAGACTAATGGCTTCACGGGGAGCAACATAGCCTGCTGTTGATGGACAGGGCTGATAGAATCAATTTCTGCTGAGTTTAGGGATTGCACCTTGTTTGGATATTGCTTTACGCCCGCCTGCACTTTTAGTTGCTCTTTGCCCTCTACCGTCATACTTGGGAATTCCACTGGACGGTTTACTGCTGGGGCTTGCTCATTTCCCTGCTCGCTATTTGTTTTCTGCGAAATTGCTGATTCATAAGCAAATAGCGCCAAGATGATTCCTATAAAAATAATATATTTATTTTGTGATGTATTCATATTGTTCTATCCTATTTTTTTTCAATACTTTTTAATCGTCTTGCAGCTTCATCTCCAAATTCATCGCCCGTCCTTAGTGCTGATAGCGCGCTATAAGCATCTTTGGCGCGGACGTAGTCTTCTAATTTTTCGAAGCATTCGCCGAGGTTCAGGAGGCTAAGCGAATACCAATCTTCTGTTCCGGAGAATTTATCTTTTACGAAGAGATACCATTTGACTGCTGCGTGTAGATCACCTTTGTGCTGGTAGATCTCTCCGAGTCTGTATGCGCTTTCCGCTGCTATTTCTATATTCATTTCATTCTCTGATAGAATCAAGTAATGAATTGCTGCGGAATCGATTTGGTTAATTAACTTGTAATATGCGGCTATTCTATAGCGGCTGATGATGGAGTATTCGCTTTCTGGATAGGTATCCATTACTCTTATATTTACGTTTATTCCGCCAGCTGTGTCGCCCATTGCTATTTTGATTGTAGATATTTCAAACAATGCCTGCGGAGCTGCGGAATTTTCTGGATAGCGCTTCACTAATTCGTTGAATTGGGCTTCTGCCTTGGAAGCTCTATTTATGTCTTTTAAGAAGATTCCGCTTTCGAGCCAGCTCATCGGAGCATATTCGCTCTCTGGGAATTTAGTGCATATTTCTTCAAATGTTTTTAATGTATTTACCGTATCGCCAATATTCATATAGCTTTTTGCCATCCAGTAATATACTTCTGGATTCTTCTCGCTTTTCGGGAAGTTTTTGACGAATGCGTTATACTCGCTTATTGCGTCGCCATATCTCTTGCCTGTGTAGAATAACTCGCCCTTCTTGATTCTTAAATCCTCTGCGAATGGAGATTCTGGATTGGCTTGGATGAAGTTATCTGTGATAGCGATCGCTTCATCGGCTCTGCCCAAGCTCTCGAGTGAATATTGAATGCTTTTGAGTGCATCGCCAGCCACGGGGCTGCTCGGATATTTCTCTATTACTGTTTTATATGCGACGATTGCTGATTCGAAATTGCCCATATTATAATAGGAATCACCGATAGAATATTGGGCGAGGACGTTCAGCGAGCTTGAAGGATAAACCTCCATTAAATATTTAAATTTCTCGATTGATTCTGTATATTTATTTTGCTGGAAGTATATCCAACCAACTAAATACAAGGCATTATCGGAATATGAGGAGCGTGGGAATTTCTGCACGAAGTTCAATAATGCTTTTACGGATTGATCGTAAGAACCCATCTTGAAATATGAATGGGCTATTTGATATGCGCAATACTGTCCTTCATCGCTATCTTCTGAATATCTTAATGCTTTCTGGTAAGCATTAATAGCTTGCTGGAATTGCTTGTTTAAATAGTATCCATCTGCTTGGCGAGAATACACTTCGGCAGCATATTTGGATTTG
>CAZGXC010000076.1:0-3312 GCA_964529535.1 uncultured Hyphomicrobiales bacterium
ATTTACCAAATGGTTTATATTTCCTCACTCTTACAGATGATAGCGGAAGCCATACGCAAAAAATTATTATCGAAAGGTAGGGAAGAACGCTCCCTAACAAAAAAGAAGCTACTTAGTTATCCAAGTAGCTTCTTTTAGTTTTATATTCATCTATTGATGGAATTACATTCCTAATTCATTCATCAAAAATTTCCATTCGAGATAAGTGTTCTCTGCTTTTTGTTCGATTGATTGTCCCGAGCCGTGTCCGCTTTCAAAATCAATAAAGAGCAGTATTGGGTCAATTTGCCCTGGGTTGTTTTGCAGTGCAGCTGCGAATTTCTTAGCATGCAATGGATCTACGCGAGTGTCATTTTCGCCGGCTTTCACCATCGTAGCAGGGTGATTAAATCCATATCTGATGTTGTGATAAGGAGAGTATTTCAGGATATTTAGGAAGTCTTTTTCTTTGTCTGGATCTCCATATTCAGGTATCCAATATCGAGCGATAAGGAATTTCTGGAATCTTAGCATATCCAACAGAGGAACGGCACAAATAGCAGCCTTGAATAGGTCTGGTCTTTGCGTAATTGTCGCTCCGATTAGCAATCCACCATTGCTCCCACCTTTTACGGCGAGTTTCTGCGGATTTGTATATTTATTATCGATTAGATATTCGGCAGCAGAGATAAAGTCATTGAATGTATTTTGTTTTTTATACATCATTCCATCTAAATGCCATTGCTCGCCGTATTCATTTCCTCCGCGAAGGCACGCTATTGCATAAACGCCACCGCGATTAATAAATGACGCTGTGGAGCCTACGAAGCCAGGACCCATGCTTATGTTAAATCCACCATAACCATAAAGGAGAGTTGGATTATTGCCATCTAATTTTATTCCCTTTTTATGCACCAAAAAGAGTGGGATTTTTACCGAATCTTTTGATGGATAAAATACAAGTTCCGCAACTATATCCTTAGTATCCATTGGAGGATTGTCTTGGAATACGAATTGCCATTGGAGGGTCTTGCCGTCGAATTTATATAATTTAGAGGCATATTGAAATGTGTTGAAACTTACATTGACAGTGTTGCTTTCTTTTAGGTAACTCATTCCGCCAACGTCAGCTACTTCTGGCAACTCTAATTCTTTTATATATTTGCCATTTAAATTATAAACAGCTAATCTGCTTAGCACATCTTTTTTATACTGGATAATTACGTAATCATTAGTGATTACAAAGCCTTCCAATACTGTGATTTTGTTTTCTGGGTAAAATTCCTTCCAATTTTCATATTCTGGTTTGCTTGGGTCAGCCACCATTATTTTGAAATTCGGAGCATTGTCATTAGTAAAGAAGAATAACTTTCCATTTTTATAATATGGATTCGCTTTAAATTCTTTGCTTGAGTAAATAGATTTAAATTCATCTTTTGAATTGGTCTTTTTCATTTTAAGGGAGTTCGAATAGAAGTCTCCTTCGCTGATGAAAGTTAAATCGCCTTCGTCAGTGTCCCAAATACTTGCGAAATCTTTCGCATCTTTTGGAGCAATCAAGAATTTATCATTTTCTCTCTTATCGCCAATTGTGTGGAGGTAAGTAGCTACAGGGATTTGCTTATCTATCATTTCGCGTGTGCGGACGGAGATATAAGCGTGTTTTTCATCTTTTGTCCAAGAGAATGAGTTCAATCCTTTAATTGGCTCGCCGAGGACTTTGCCATTTTTAGTATCGATTATCCTATATTCTTGGATTTCATCTCCCTTGTATTGGATGGCGACAGCAGCTTTATTTCCATCTTCAGTAAGTTCTATGTCTGAAATAGCAGCTTTGCCATCTTTATCATAAATCAATGGATCGAAAATCATTATTTCTTTTCCATTCAATCTTGTGAAGAGTTTGCTTTGAGCATCGCCTTTTTTCATGGCATAGAAGAACTCTCTTTTCGCTTTGAAAAATGGTGCGCTAATGTAATCTCTATCTAATAGATTGATGATTTCCTGCTTGAATCCCGAAATATCTTTGTATTTATTTTTGATAAAGTCGAGTGTGAAATTGTGCTGTTTGTGCGACCATTCCTTTACTTTTGGGTTATCTTTATCTTCAAGCCATTGATATGGATCGCTTATCTTGAAGTTGTGATATTGATTTTGGACTGGTATTTTCTCAGTATCTGGATATTTGATTTGAGCATTCATACTAATTGCTCCAGTTAGTGAGCCGGCGATAAACATCGCCGTTAATAGTTTTTTGTTCATGATTTTTATTATAAAGGTTATAAACGTATAAAGGCGGATTAGCTCCGCCTTTATTTTAAAATTACTTAACTTGTAATGGCATTAATAATGCCAAGTTAATTCTTATTTCTTGTATCTTAGCAATTCAAATCCTCTGCCAAGGATTTTATACTTATATAAATCCACATTTTGAGCAATTAGATTAAAGCTAAATTTTAAGTCCTGAGTAGGAGAATTTAGTTTCATTAAGCCAATGTTTTCTGCGAATGTAAGATAAGTATTTAAATCCAAGTTCGTGTTAGCAAGCGGAACTGAGACGTTCTCTACATTTACTATTACGTTGATTCTTGATTTTAGCTCAAATTTCACAGCCTTTACGTCCTTTGTTTTATTCATTGGATCTTTTTCTGTTAGATTTGCCTTTCTAATAGATAGAATATTGAATGACAGGTCTAATTTCACATTAGAGTAATTAGGGACGCTGATGCCTTTTGCCTCGATTGGTTTATCGAGCAGAGCAATAGTATCTTTTTTGTTATCAGCAAGCGTGTACCATTTTTCTGTTGGTAAATCAAAGTTTAGTTGCTTTGAAATTGCCTCTGGAATATTTGTCAATAATGCTTTTAGGAATGCTCCAGATATCAGATATTGGTCATCCGTGAATGAGGCATAATAAGTCATCAATTGCTTGTTGAAATTGCCGTCAGTAGTGCCTTCCATCTTTGTAGTGGCGTAAGCATCTTTGCCCTGCCAAGTTGATTTCCCAGTGATAAAAGTGGAATCAAAGCTAACAGGCGCAGACTGCACGTCGCTGCTATCTCTCGTGAACCAAGAGTAAATCCAGTAGTTTCCCTCTTTCATTGTGTACATAGTTGTAGAATTTGTGGGATCTACTATTACCGGGTTTCCAGTTTTGTCGCAACTACTTAAGCATAGAGAAATTGCAATTAATGCTGTAGCTACTTTTGTTGTTAATTTCATAATTCTTATAGTCTTGTGTTTAGTATGTTATAAATACTGTTTGTATTAGTTTTTGTATTTAATTAATTTCTTGCCGCCACCTTCGAACATTTCATCGAAGATAGAGGTTTC
>CAZGXC010000076.1:3322-11502 GCA_964529535.1 uncultured Hyphomicrobiales bacterium
CTGGGATTTTTGCCGCCAATTTAACTCTTTGTGAAGGAGTAACAGATGCTACAAGGCTAATTCCTTCGGCATAAGTCATATATTGCACTAATGAAATATATGGATTATCCATAGGAATTGGTGTTTTGCCAATGAAAGGAAGTTCAACGGAAATATCAATTTTGATTTTATGAAGCAATTCATATTTCTGAGTATTTACATTTTTATTGCTATTCATATCAGTGAAAGTTCCTTTTTCTTTCTTAGTAACGGTTGCGTTATATGTTATGTCGATTGAAATTTTGCTAGGATCAATTGGCATATCTTCACCTTCTAATCCAGGTAACTTGACATTTTTCATTTCAATAGGTTTATCGAACAATTGGAATGATTCTACATTCGCATCGGCGATTTTAATCCATTGATTGTTAAGCCCTGCCAAATTCATAGTTGAAGCGAATAACTTAAAGAATCCTCCTGCGAACGCTGTAAAATAGTCAGTGCTAATGAATACTTGGCTACTTGTTGAAGCGTATTTATATTCGCTTAGTTTTTCGAAGTTACCCTTAATAGCATTGTATGTGAAGTGAATGATTTCGTATCCACTTTTGCCCTGCCAAGAAGCAGGAGCAGAAACTATAACCGAATCATTTCCGAAATACTTATCTACTTTGTTGTTGGAGTCCAAAGAGTAATTTTGATAAATCCAATAAGATGAGTTATTTATCTCATACATTGATTTATTAACTACTGGGTTTGAAGGGTTTTCGTTGCATCCAAATTGGAAAATTGCAGCGACAAAAATCAGGATTAATATATAATTCTTTTTCATTCTTTTATCCTTAATTATTTAAGTTCAAATTTATAGCCATTAATTGGCAACTTGATAAGAGAAACGTTGATAACTGTGTATGGAATCCATTGCTTTACGATGCCCAACTTGTTGTTGATTAAGAAATGAATATTTACTTTCAAGTCAATATCAGTTGGAGATCCACCGCTCACGAATGTGTAAGTTCCTTTGAAGTTCATAGTTCCGACAAATTCCTGCACGTTAATTTTAGAAGCTTGATAATTGAAAGATTGGATAGTTGGCATTTTATTCACTGTAACAGCGAAGTTGCCAGATAGCTTGATAAGTGGAGAAATCGCAAAATCTTTGATTTCTTGATTAAATGCGTCCCATTTATCTAATTTAGTATCAGCTACTTTCATATAAACATCTTTTGGCAATGTAAATGGTAATTGCATTCCCATTGGAGCCATTGTAGAAACCAATGAGTTGATAACTTCACCATTAATATAGTATTTAGTAGAATCTGCTGCATAGACGTATTTTGCTTCATCTTTCTTATTATCGCCTTCATAGACTTTGTTTAAGAACATGCCCATTAGATTATTTAGCGCAGGGATAGCAACTGTATTGTTTTTATTTAACTTACCTTTGTATTTTGGTAAAGTATCAATCGTATTTCCGAGGGAATCGATAAAACATTCAATGAATTGCAAGTTCTGAATATCTTTGAAATCAAATGCTCCCAAAGAGGTTGTTTTTGTAGAGTCGCCACCAGTTCCTGTGCCAGATCCATTGCCAGAATTAGAACCGCCTGAGGTAGTTGGACCATCGTTGGAGCATGCTACAAATGCGAAAATCGCAAAAGCAATAAGAGAAATTTTACTTAAAGACTTCATAAAATATGACCTTTTATTATAGTTAAAAAATTATTTCAATATTAATTAGTATTGTAAAGACGGAAAAAGAATACATATAGTGACAAAATGCGAAAAAATAAATCAAAAATAATAATATAGCAAATATCACGTCAATAGATTTCTAAATTTATTGGCAATTTTTAATAAAAAGAAGTAATGAAACAAGAAGCAAAATCATTTGAATTCAAAGCTGAAATGAAGCAGCTATTAAATTTAATAGTGCATTCTTTATATACAAACCCCGAAATTTTCATCAGAGAATTAGTCTCCAATGCTTCTGATGCTTTGAATAAAGTTCGATTCATGAGATCCAGCGGTCAGGAATATCTTAATCCAGAGCTCGACCTCAATATTAAAATAAAATTAGATAAAGAAGCCGGAATCTTCAGCATAGAAGATAGCGGAGTTGGAATGACAGAGGAAGAATTGCATAAGCAATTGGGAACTATAGCAAGTTCTGGCACGCTAAACTTTATCGAAAATCTCGCCACATCTGGCAACAAGCTCGACGCAAATCTAATTGGGCAATTCGGAGTAGGATTCTATTCAGTGTTTATGGTGACTGATGAAGTAGAAGTTATTACGAAAAGCGCAAAATTAGATAACAAAGCATATATCTGGAAATCAAAGGGCTTAGATAACTTCACCATAGAAGAAGCAGAACGCGAAAATAGAGGCACAAAAATTAGCTTTAAGCTGAAAGAAGAATATAAGCAATACCTTGAAGATTGGACAGTAAAAAATATATTAAAGAAATATTCTAACTTTGTTGATTTCCAAGTATTTGTTAATGATGAAGTTGTTAATACCGTAAGTGCAATTTGGCAAAAGAAGAAAGATGATTTAAAAGAAGAGGAAGTCAATGAATTTTACAAGTTTATATCAAATGACTTCGCAGATCCACTTGGTTATTTGCCACTAAACATCGAGGGCAACATTAATTTCAAGGCTCTCTTGTTTATTCCGAAAACTGCGCCGAATAATATTTTCCGTGATTTATACGAAAAAAGCCTACATCTATACTCATCAAGAGTCTTTATCCAAGACGATTGCAAGGAATTACTACCAGATTACTTGAAGTTCGTGCAAGGCGTAGTAGATACAGAAGATTTACCTCTAAACGTATCACGTGAACTCATTCAAGCATCTCCTTTGATAAGTAAGATTAGTCAAGTCCTTACTACTCGAATACTTAGCTGGCTCGAAGATTGGGCATTAAACAATAAAGAAAAGTATGACGATTTCTTCAAGAATTTCGGTAACCTATTGAAAATTGGGGTAAATTCAGACTTTACGAATAAAGATAAGATTGTAGAGCTTTTGAGATTTGAATCAACCAGTTTAGCGAAAGGCGAGATCACTTCTCTTAGTGGTTACGTAACAAGAATGAAGCCCGATCAAACAGAGATTTATTACGTGCTTGGCGAGCATCGCGAATTAATTGAAAACAACCCTAAGCTCGAGTATTATAAGAAACATAACATCGAAGTGCTTCTTTTATCTGATCCAGTTGATTTCTTCGTAATCCCATATATTTTTGAATATGAGAAGAAAACAATCATCTCAATTGAAAAAGCAACCATCAAAGAAGAAGCAAAAGCAGAGCAAAGCGAAAGCGATAAAGAAAATAATTCCAAGCTCATAGAACGCTTCAAAAAAGTTCTCGGAGAGAAGGTGTCAAATGTATTAGAATCCAATCGCTTAGTAGATTCAGTTGTTACGCTTTCTTCTGGCGAAAACGCACTTGATCCGCAGATGGAGCGAATGATGCAAATGCTCGATAAGAACTACGTAAATACTAAAAAAATATTAGAAGTAAACATAAATCATTCCTTGATTCAAAATATAATCAAGCTAATTTCGACTAATAGTAATGAGGAGCAAGTCGACAACTATATTAACTTGCTTTATTCGTCTGCCTTATTGATAGACGGCAACTTGAAAAATGCGAATGAATTCATTGATCAAATCAAAGAATTAATGTTGCAATCCTCTAATATCGAAATATTAAAAAATAATTGATTGGAATTATCAGATGAAGTTATCAGAATTTAAATACAATTTACCTAAGAACTCAGTAGCAAAATTCCCAGTGGATCCCCGCGACGGCTCTAATTTAATGATTTTAGATAAAGAAACTGGCGAGATTGAAGAAATGCTCTTTAAGGACATAGTGAACCTATTTCATAAGGGCGATTGTATTGTTCTGAACGAAACTAAAGTATTTCCGGCGCGAATTATCGGCAGGAAAGAAAAGCCAAATTCCAAGATAGAAGTAATGCTACTTCGTGAATTAAAAGCAGATGAACGCCTCTGGGAGGTTCAGGTAGAGCCTGCCCGGAAGGTGCGCATCGGCAATAAGGTCTTTTTTGATGGAATGAAGTTTTTTTGTGAAGTGCAGGACAATACCACAGCGCGTGGCAGAACTGCAAAATTTACTTATGATGGCGATATCTTCGATATAATTCAACGACTTGGCGATATGGCATTGCCAGATTATATTAAGCGCGATCCAAATGAATTTGATAAAGAGACCTATCAATGCGTTTTCGCAGATGATAATAAAGTCGCTTCAGTAGCTCCACCTTCTGCTGGTTTACATTTTACTAATGAAATCTTGCAAGCTCTTGAAGATAAAGGTGTTAGGATTGCCAAAATACTCTTGCATATTGGCAATGGTGCCTTCGATAAAATTGAAGTTGAAGATTTAACGAAGCACAGGATGCACTCCGAGTATTTTGAAATTTCTCGCGAAACTTCGGAGAAAATCAATAAAACACTAAAAGCCAGAAAGAATGTATATGCTATAGGTGCCTCGACTCTCCGAGCATTGGAATCTTCTGTTCTGACATCTGGCACGGTCAAACCAAACAAAGGCTGGACAGACAAATTTATTTATCCACCGTATCAATTTAAAATAGCAGATAGATTGCTGACGAATTTCCATCAGCCAGCATCGCCATCTCTACTATTATCCGCTACTTTTGCCGGCAGAGATAATCTCTTCAAAGCATACAAGAGGGCGATAAAGAACAATTACCGTTTCCATTGCTATGGGGACGCACTATTAATTAAGTAATTATATTTCAGCCGATAAATCAATTATACGCATAATTATTTATCTAAATTTTAGATTTAGCATTGAAAATAAAAGAAACTGTTCCGTCTAATAACGAATGTTTTTCTTTTAGTTTATAGTAGTATTTTTCCAATTTAAACATAATAGGAACAAAAAAAATAGGTATTATTTAATGAAATTATCAGAATATAAATACAATCTACCCAAGAACTTAGTCGCAAAATTTCCTGTTGATCCACGGGATACTTCCAACTTAATGATTTTGGATAGCGAGACGGGCGAAATAGAAGAAATGGTGTTCAATGATATTGTAAATCTATTTCAAAAGGGCGATTGTATTGTCCTGAACGAGACAAAGGTTTTCCCTGCGAGAATTTTTGGTAAAAAAGAAAAAACTAACGCTAAAATCGAAGTAATTTTGCTTCGAGAATTAATAGCAGATGAGAAATTATGGGACGTTCAGGTTGAGCCAGCCAGAATGGTGCGCCAATTAACAAAAATATATTTTGATGGAATGAAGTTCTTTTGCGAGGTGCAGGACAACACCACAGCGCGCGGTAGAACTGTAAAATTTACATACGACGGAGATATTTTCGACGTGATTCAACGCCACGGCGAAATGGCACTTCCCGAATACATTAAGCGAGAGCCAACAGAATTCGACAAAGAAAGCTATCAATGCGTGTTTGCCAATCCTGATAGAATGGCTTCTGTAGCACCGCCTACAGCTGGTTTACACTTCACAAATGAGATAATTCAAGCTCTTGAAGATAAAGGAGTTAGAGTAGCTAAAATATTGCTTAATATAGGTTACGGTTCTTTCGATAAAATCGAAGTAGAAGATTTAACAAAGCACAGGATGCACTCAGAATATTTTGAAATTAATCGCGAAACAGCTGAGAAGATCAACAAAACATTAAAAGCGAAAAAGAATGTCTATGCCATAGGTTCTTCAACACTTAGAGCTTTGGAATCATCAGTATTGACTTCCGGAGCAGTTAAACCCAATAAGGGCTGGACAGATAAATTCATTTTCACTCCGTATCGCTTCAAAATTGCGAATCGCTTCTTGACGAATTTCCATCAGCCGGCATCTCCTACCTTGCTTTTGTCTTCGGCATTTGCGGGGCATGAAAACTTAATGAAGGCATATAAACGCGCAATAAAGAATAATTACCGCTTCCATTGCTACGGCGACGCGCTTTTGATAAAATAAGCTGTATATTTTGAGTTATTTTAAAGAGAAGGAGTCAATTAATTATTGACTTCTTTTTTTTCTTAAGTGATGAGATGTAATTCTTTGCATCTAAAAGACTTGTAAAAATTTCTTTATATTGATAATCATATGTCTTTTTGTAATAGGACAAACCTAAAAGACCCAATACTGATGTATAGATAATGTATCCGAGAGGAATAAGCATCGGATTGCCAATATAGCCGATAATTACCATAGCTGATAGATATGAAACAACGCTATATAATACGTATTTGAGCAGTAATTTTGTCTTTAATTCAGCATTTAGCAGTGCTGTAAGTATTAAGAATGGTAGGAAGATAGAAGCAAGACTTAATATAGTAAACATCCGAGAGGCATCTATGAATTTTGAATCAATAAAATGGACAAAAATGAAATCCACTGCACCAAGCTGCACAGCGATTAATATCCCCAAAAAAGTTACAAAAAGAAACGAAATAGATTTGCTCACTAACTCTTTCAATGTTGTTATATCATTTTTGTTAATGCGCCTAATAAAAGCAGGATAAAGCAAGCCTTGAGCAGCACTTAGAGTTTCCTCGAACACTCTGAAAAATGTCTTGGCTGTGCTATAAATACCATTAACTTTCTTGTCAAAAAAGAAGAGAATGATTAGCGAATCCAATTGCTTTGGCATAGCATGGAGGAATTGAGTAAATAATAATGGAATAGAGAAGTCCATCATTTGCTTAATACTTATATCTCCTTGCTTACCAAGTTTTATCTTTTTATATGTCATAGCAAGTGCAACTATTGAGCTAAGTATATTGCCAGCCATATACATATAGACAAAGTCTAAGAAATCAAATTCAATTTTCAGATAATACTTGCCATATAAAGTAATTAATGTAATCGGTAGGAAATACATTAGGTTAATGAAGAATAGCTTCTTCATTTCTGAATATTTATAAACGAACTTTAGACAAAAATATCTGAGCAGGCAGGATAGGTTAAAAATTGGTAGAAATGTAAGAACAGCAATAATATCATCTGGATTCGAGAAACCCATTGCTATCCAATCTTTCATAAAAAATAGCAAGAGAGGCAGCAGCATTAATAAGATGGTATGAGTAGTGAGCGCGAAAAGATTCACTTTTGGGGCGTTATCTTCATTGATTCCAAATTGCAAAATATTAACTAAAGCTACGGAATCACTAATAGTTAGGATTGCGCTATTTAATCCAATCAGGACGGCAAATAGTCCCCAAATTTCTGGCGATGTGGAGTTTACCTGAAGAATTGAAATAATGGCAAATCCAGCGAAAAGCCCCTTGTCTGCCATTGACCAAGATATTTTATTTTTGTGTTCTAATAATTTCAAAATTATGCTTTCGTAAATTTCACTTTTCTAAGTATGATAAAACCGATAATAAAGAAGATGATTAATGATAAGATCCCGAAGCGATAGCTATGGGTAAATTCCATCGCGATGCCGAATGCCATTGGACCAAGCAGTGATGAGCCTTTTTCGCTAAGTTCATATATGCTAAAGTATTCGCCCTGTTTGTCTGGTGGAATTAATTTAGAATATAGCGACCTACTCAGAGCTTGGATTCCGCCCATTCCGATAGCTATCACGCCTGCTAATATGAAAAATTCCTCAGCTGTATCCAAGAAGAAATAGGCGAAAATCACGGCGAGGCACCAAATAAAGATTAAAATATAAATGGTTGATTTGCTGCCGAGAGGTCGAGAAACGTAATCAAATAGCAAAGCTCCGAGGAATGCCATAAATTGTACCATCAGAATAGCGCTTATGATAATATCGCTTGATAGCTTAATTTCTCGTTGAGCAAATTGTGCCGACATTACGATTACCGCTTGCACTCCGTCATTGTAGAAAATAAATGCTAAAAGGAAAAGCAAAGCATTTTTGTGATTTTTTAGATCTTTCATTGTTTCTTTTAGCTTCCCTATGCTTAATATGATTTTCTTTGGTTCAATCGGAAATTCATCAATCTTGTGATTCTTGAGCCAGAGCATCGGAAATATTGAAAATAGCATCCACCAGACGCCGGCTGAAGCCAGAGCTACTCTGATTGCCATTTCTTGGGGATTAGTTGGGAAGAGAGAATCTGCGAAATTGAATATTAAGAGGTTGATGAGAAGAAGCAAGCCACCGCCTAAATAACCAATTCCCCAGCCGATAGAGGA
>CAZGXC010000077.1:0-9576 GCA_964529535.1 uncultured Hyphomicrobiales bacterium
GGGGTGGTGCCAAGCAATATTATTCAAATGTCCTTCTTCCAATTATTAGCAAGGACTAATGATAAAACTGAGCGACTAACCGTTTATAACAAATACTTTACAATGAATTTGCTTGTGGGCAGCTTCGTGTTTATGATGCTATATTTGTTCCCCGAAGTAATTATTTTAGCATTAAAGCAGGAATATGCCGCTTCGATACCGCTTCTGAAGGTATTTGTAATATCTGGATTAATAATGTATATGAATACTTCCGTTACTCCAGCATTGATTGCTTGGAATCACGAGCGGAAGGTAATGAATGCGACGATTATCGGCAGTATTGCTTCGCTTGCGGCTAATTTTATATTGATTAGATATTATGGAATAGAGGGTGCTGTTTATGCATCTATTATTGGCGAAGCCTTTGTGTTCTTGGTGTATGCTCGCAATTTATATCAGCTTATTCAATATAATTTTGTCCAGAGTATAGCTCGCGTATTTTCTGTGTTATTTGTATCGGTATTAGTTGGTATATTACTTAAATACTTAGGGCTTAATATTTTCTTGATTCTGGCGATTGTGCCGATAGTCTTTTATTTTATGGCTACTTTTCTAAAAATAATAAATATTAAAGAATTAATAGGGATAGTAAAAAGATGAAATATGATTTTTTAATAGTAGGAGCTGGGATTAGCGGCTGCGTGATAGCAGAACGCTTAGCAAATATCCTTGGCAAAAAAGTATTAATTGTTGATTCGCGAGATCATATTGGTGGGAATTGCTATGATTACAGAGATGAAAATGGGATCATCATCCATAAATATGGACCGCACGTATTCCATACAAATATAGAGAAAGTCTGGCAATACGTGAGCCAATATACTAAGTGGCACTTGTATTTCCATAAAGTTTTGGGATTAGTAGATGGAATTGAAATCCCTGTGCCATTTAATTTCAACTCTTTGTATTCTGTCTTTCCACCAGCAATGGCAAAGAAATATGAAGAAAAATTACTCGAAAATTTCCCATATAATTCTAAAATATCAATATTGAAATTAAGGAAATCCGACGACGAAACCCTAAAATTCTTGGCAGATTATATTTACGAGAAAATCTTCCTTAATTATACAATTAAGCAATGGGAATTAGACCCAAATGAAATTGATCCTTCCGTTACGGCAAGGATCCCCATTTACCTCTCGAGAGATGATGGTTATTTTCAAGATAAGTATCAGGCTATTCCCCAAAATGGATACACACCAATCTTCGAGAAAATGCTGAATCATCAAAATATTGAAGTAAGGCAGAATACAAAATTCCAAGATATTAAGGATAATATCGAATATGATAAATTGGTTTATACTGGGAAAATTGATGAGTTCTTTGATAATAAACATGGTGAATTACCATACCGCTCATTAGAATTTGCGCTGGAAACTCACGAGCTCGAATATTATCAGAAAGTGGCTCAGCATAATTATCCAAACAACTTTGACTTTACGCGCATCACTGAATATAAGCACTTTTTGAATACTAAATCAAATAAAACCGTGATTGCCAAAGAATATTCGCATCCGCATATTCCGAGCAAAAATGAAGCATATTATCCCGTTATCCAAGATGAAAATCGGAAATTATACGATAGATACGCAAACGAAGCAAAAGAAATGAAAAACATTTACTTTACTGGCAGATTGGCAGAATATAGATATTATAATATGGATCAAACATTTAATTCGGCGCTTGAATTGTTCGAAGTGATTAGAAAAGAATATGAATGATGAGGAAATAACAGGGGAGCAAGAAAATCGAATCCCCTTTGTAACTGATTTAGATGGCACGCTGATAAATACAGATGTTTCCGTGCTGACATTTATTAAAATGCTGAGGAAGAAGCCATATACTATTGCTCTTATTCCTTTTTGGGCATTGCGCGGACGGTATTATCTGAAAATGAAATCCTTGAAGTTAATAGGCTTCTCGGCTGCTAATTTGCCATATATTGAAATCGTTGTTGATATGCTAAAGAAAGCAAAGAGCGATGGGCGCGGAGTCTATCTCGCAACGGCTTCGATGCACGAGATAGCTGAAATTATGCAGCAGGAATTAGGGATATTCGATGCCGTGTTTGGTAGCACCGATGGTGAGAATTTACGCTCCTCAATCAAATTAGCGAAACTTCAGACATTGTTCGGCGAAAGAGGATTTGATTACATCGGAGATAGTAAGGCGGACATTAAAGTTTGGGCGGGAGCGAGGCTCGGATTTGCCGTAAATCCCTCGCCGGAAGTGATGCAGGCAATAGAATCTCTGCCAAATGTTCAAATAATATCCAAAGAAAAGCCTTTGAATTTCTGGAAAATCGCCAAAGATGTCCTGTGTAGAAAAGGAGGCACACCATGATAAGAATAAGCACAAGTAGATTGCGCCAAGTTTTCAAGAATGAACTGCGGTATTTCGATAAGAAGGTTTCCGAATTTGATTACCTCATGTTCAATTATGAATGTGATAGCTCCCCAATATGCACTTGCGGGGAGTATCGTATTGATAATAATTCAAGTAGCGAGGAAATAGCCGCAATCATCAAATATCTTGAAGAGATTGATGTTCAGAATATCGATATAAATACTATTTATTGCGACAAACCATTTACGACGAATGGGAAATTCGCAGTTAATTCAATCCTGTTGGAATTATTTTTGCGGAAGGAATACGCACAGCTCGACCTCTCAAAAGTAAAAAGTTATTCTCTCATCTCTGATTTCTCTGAAATAAACGAAGATGAAAAGCTATACAAGATTAAGTTCCAAGATAAGGCGGATTTCTACAATAATATTGAGAATTATGGAGCAGATGGCGCAAGGTTTATTATAGATTTTAATCGCCAGCTCAGAGTTGAAGACGCTCGTAAAGTTTTGGGAAAATTATCACTTAATCATATTAAATACATAGAAGAGCCTTGCCAGAGTTTTGAGCAAAGTCTTTCGCTAAAAAATGAATATGATTTCGCTTTGGCGATAGATGAATCTATATATTCCAATGGAGTTACGGAAGGAATTGATTATGTTATCCTGAAGCCGGCTGTGTTTTCTGATTTCGCCAAAAATAAAGAAATAATTGATTGGGCAAAAAGAAATAATAAACCCATAATTATTAGTTCCGCATATCAAACAGCTTTCGGACTTGATCTATTGAAAAAATATGTCCTTTATTATGAATTAGAATCTGAATTAATGGGCTTGGATACGGCGAAATTGATTAAATCCGAAAACATACTTCAATAATTATTGATAATAAGCTAATTGAAAAAATGATAATTAATACAAATGGAAATGCGCTAGAATATTCGGAACTAAGCTCGCAATGTGGAGAGATTTCGAAGACTTTGATGAGAAATTCTCCAAATGATGAGCGTATCATTGTTTATTATCAAGAGCCAATAGATGTTATCAGGGCGATATTCGCAGTAATTGATGCTGGGAAAATTGCCGTGCCGATTAACCGAAAAACACCAGCCGATGCCCTCAGGAGAATTGTAGATAGACTCTCTTCATCTCTCATATTAAGCGATAGCACGGATCTTGAATTTCCAAATTGTAAAGTTTGGGATTATAGAAATTACCTCGAATCAAATTATACAAAAACAAAAAATGAGTATCCATTATTCGATAAAATTACAAATAAAGATAAAATTAGCACGATAATAATGTCTTCTGGCACAACTGGCGACGCAAAATATCTTGCTCATTCCTTGAACAATCATTATTATTCGGCAATCGGTTCATTGAATAATATCCCATTTACCGCAGGTGATAAATGGCTGTTATCATTGCCACTTAATCATATTGGCGGTATGTCCATAGCATTCAAGTATTTCTTTTATCATTCAGGAGATTTAGTTCTTTATGATAAAAGTAAATCTATATTAAACAACATTTTAGATAGGAAAATTACTCATTGTTCCTTAGTGCCAACTCAATTAAAAATGCTGTGCGAGGATATTGAGCAATCCATTGAAGAGATTGGCGGACGCGGAGCTTTCCCACATTCAATAAAGTATATTTTAGTCGGCGGAGCTGCTTGCCCCGATGAGCTGAAAATCTATGCCCAAGAACTAAAACTCCCTGTTTTATATAGCTATGGTTCAAGCGAAATGAGTTCGCAAATCTGCACGAATACCCTCGAAGGGAATATTTTTACTTGCGGTAAGTCTTTGGAATATAGAGATATAATGATTGGCGAAACAGATGAAATATTAGTGCGTGGCGAAACATTATTCAAAGGCTATATCCGCGAGGATTTAAATGTCGAATTACCGCTACAAAATGGCTGGTTTGCCACCAATGATCACGGTAGATTTGATGATAATGGCGACCTAATTGTCCTCGGAAGACGCGACGATATGATAATTTGCGGAGGCGAAAATATCTATCCTCGCGAAATAGAAATAGAATTAATGAAAATCCCAGAAATCGCAAAATGTAAAGTCATTAGCGAAAAAGATTCCCATTATGGCGAGATTCCAGTTGCGCTAATTGAATTGAAAAGCCAAATTTCCGAGCAAGATATTTCTGATAAATTAAGCAAAAATCTGCCTAAATATAAGCTACCGCGCAAATACATCAAGACAAAGATTGAAGAGCTTCGCAATAACAAAGACCAGAAGTTAATCGGAAATCTTATAAATTGATTATTTCATCACTCGACGGAAGCTAAGCACAATCAACAACACAGAGATTGCAATGATGATGCTTGCCCAAGCCCAGTATGGTAAAAACAGAGCCTGCTGCATTACAAAAGTATCAGAATAATAAGTGCCGGCATCAGTCGTGCCAGAGCTACTGAAAAGATAATCAATACTTAAATACAAGCTCATAAATGCTTGGATTCCAATGAATTGGCAGAGAAATTTGTTGAGCCCCGGCTTACCATAAATGGCAGAGATGAAGAAAAACACCGCAAAGCCAATTATCGCAATTAATCCGAACAAACTGCGCACCCAAATCACAGCGCAAACCGCAAGAATTATTGAGAAAATAAAGATGAACATTCGGGCTTTCTTCCAGTTCTTAGAAACTGAAATGAAGATGAAACCAATTATTGATGGGGCGATTGGTCCAGCACCGGCTACGATTGCGCGCCCAATATCTCCAAGGAATAAATCACCTGAATAATAGGCTACTCCCGAGCCGTTCGGGAAAATCTGTAAGTGGTGAAAGTCAGCGCCAAGGATCAAGGCTGCCATACCGTGTCCCATCTCATGGAACCAAGTGCCAAGAATAATAAAAGGATAAAGAGCTATTCTGCCAAAAGGAATAAAATGCCATAAGACGATTGTCAGAAGGGCAATTGCCGATATGCTTAGCAAACTCCATTGTTTTTCTTTTTGAACTGCTGTGTCATTCATATTTCATTTTATATTTTGAATTAAAAATCTTATTTTTGTATCTTCTAATTAATGTAGACGATTAAATCAATAGAATAACATTTAATCTCGTTAAACATTATTGCTAAGGTATTATAAACCTTAATTTAATATAGTAATTAAATACAATTAACGATGAAACTAATAAAAATATTATTTATAAGCATAATAATCTTTTCTGCGGAAATCTTTTCTGCGGAAATGTTCGCCGACGATTTCTCCGCCTCGATTGATTCTTCGAAGATTTTGATTGGCTCTCGTGCTACTTTGACTTTACGGGCATCTTCCAGCGAGAAAGTCGTATATCCTATCTTGCCGGATACCCTAAATGGATTGATAGTAATATCAAAATCCCAAATAGACACATCAACAAGCAGTGGGGTCAAAACATTAACGCAGAAGGTGTATCTAACTGCTTTTGATAGCGGAAATTATCAAATTTCGCCACTAATATTCCTTACGATAGATAGAAATAACAATACTAAGATTTTCAATTCTAAGGCTTTATTTCTCACGGTAAATACCCTTGATATTTCAAAAATGAAGGATATTAATGATATTAAAAAGCATATAGAAATTGAAAGATCTTTTTGGGATTATTGGGTATATTATGTTATTGGGATAGCAGTTCTTCTCGCCTTGTTCTTATATTTCAAATTCTTCCGAAGAAAAAAGAAAGTAGAGACTCAAGCGCAAGTAGCCAGAGAAATAATACTTGATCCAAAGAAATGGCTAAATGATGAATTATCTGCGCTGAAGCAACAAGAATTATGGCGAAGTGGAGAATTTAAAAAGCATTATACTGTTATTTCTGATGCTTTTCGTCGCTATTTTGAATTGAAATATAAGCTGCCGACAATGGAGCAAACAACTCCTGAAATAGAGGCAAGCCTACGAGATAACTTAGACGCAAATCTTTTGAGCGAAATAATAGCATTGTTGGAGCAGGCAGATTTAGTGAAGTTTGCGAAATATCAAGCCAATGATAGCGAAGCAATTCAAATTCTCAATACTGCATTCGCTCTCTCGGATAGAGTATAAAATACTATAAATACATTATTTTTTGATGTTGGATTCTTTAGCGATTGCTTGCTTTACTTGCTCTGGGCTTTCGAGCTTTAGGATAGTATTGGCAAAGGTTTTTGCTGATTTATACCGCAGATTTCTAACGCGTTTTTTCAATTCTAATTGAATTGATGGAGACACGCTCAATTCTTTTACGCCCAGTCCCACGAGTAACTTAGTCGCCTTGTGGTGTCCGGCGATTTCTCCGCAAATACTTACAGGGATTCCCGCAGCATCAGCATTGTCCAAAGTCATTTTGATGAGCTTCAAAACTGCTGGGTGGAATGTATCATAATTATTTTGTAGATGCTCGTTATTCCTATCGGAGGCGAGTGTGTATTGTGTTAGGTCATTCGTGCCAATGCTGAAGAAATCGCAATACTTCGCGAGCTTATCGCTGATAATTGCAGCCGATGGCGTCTCGACCATTATTCCGATTGGCATCTTATTATCAAACATTAGCCCTTCGGATTTTAGTTCTTTTTTACATTCGTCGACCAATTCGTGGGCTTGTTTCAGCTCGCTGATATTAATCACCATCGGTAGCATAAACTTAATGTTTTTATTAGCAGAAGCACGCAAAATTGCCCTGATCTGCGTTTTGAAAACATCTCTTCTATCTAATAGCAACCTTATTCCACGCACTCCGAGCGCTGGATTTTCTTCATGGAAATTCGTTTCATCAGTGTATTTATCGCTTCCGATGTCGAAAGCTCTGAATGTAATGGGGTCTGGATATGCTCTATCAGCGAATTGAGAATAAGCAGTATATTGATATTCTTCGTCAGGGAAGGTGTTTAGTCCGAGAATTAAACTTTCTGTTCTGACCAATCCCACGCCGTCGGATTTAATCTTTGCCGCATTATCAATATCTCGCGTAGTATCGACGTTAGACATAATCTTTACAATCCGCCCATCTTTTGTTTCCGATGGTAGATTTCTCAATTCACCCAAACGCGAGCGATGCTCCTCCTCAATTATTTTTTTCAGATTATAATTAGAAACAGCTTCTTCGTTTGGATTAACTATAATTATACCAGCGTAACCGCTGATAATCAACTCATCACCAGTTTTGATTAAAGTGCCGGCATCTTTCACGCCGACGACAGCAGGAATCTCAAATGATCTGGCGAGAATCGAGCAATGCGAAGTAATTCCGCCAACCTCTGTGATTAGCCCAGCTATCCCCATTGATTGATAATGAACGAGTTCTGAAGGAGTAATATTTCGGACAACGAGAATATCGCCCGGCTTTACTTGGAAATATTCTTTTCTGTCCCAAATTATATCGAGCAATCTTTCTTTGATATTATCAATCTCAAATGCTCTTTCGCGTAGGATTGAATCTTTTGTATTTAGCAGGAAGTTCTTTTGTTGATCATAGAAGAAGGTTAGCGCGCTTTCTGCTGAGAATCCTTTTTTGATATAATTGATAATATCATTTTTCAGAACATCATCATTTACAAGCATTAGGTTGGAATCCAAAATCGCAGCAATATTGAGCTGCGAAGTATCCATATCATTAATCAGCTGAGTGTAATCGGCGGATAATTCATTTGCAGCGGCAACAAACTTAGCGATATTCTCTTCAATTTCGCTCTCTGGAATAATTTCATTATACGCCAAGTCGAGTTTCATATACTCTACTACAGCTTTTCCCATGTAAATTCCCGGAGAGGAAGGAATACCTTTAAGCATTATTGTTCCTTTATTTCAAATGAATTTATTTTTTTCAATAAAGTCTTAATGAAGAAAATAGAAAAAATCGCCACAGCAGTCATTGCGAAACCAAGTATTAAATACCATATTTCATTAGTAATAACGTATACGGTAAAGAAAATCACCGCCGCCACCAAGTTAGTAATCAATAGAAGGAGTCTGCCAGTTTGCAGGCTCTTTGCTACTTGATTTATATCTTCTTTTTTTTTCATCGTCTTTATTTATCGTCTTTATTATTTTCTTAATATCTTGTTGCCCAAGGCATCGATATTTCCATTAAAGATGTTTATTCCGTGAAAATATTATATAAATCTTTAAAAAATTTTCTAATCAAGTGGAAAATAAGAAGATATTTCGCTCCGTTGATTTTTTAGTAACAACAAATACATCCGATAATCGTTACTTTTTAAGGTGATTGGAATATGTTTTAAGGTGAAAACTATCCCCAGCAAGCATTTTTATTGATAAAATAGCAATTTTTATCAACAAATAAAGATTTTATTCGGAAATGTCAAGATATTTCCTTAATTTTATATTCCTAATATTGAAATGCTTAAATGCAAATTTATTAGCTTTAAGCGCTAAGGTTTGAAATTATATAATTTTATGTTAAATATATTTTTAGAGCAGTATAATGGCTAAAAAATTCATTGATATTATGGATACCTCTATGAGAGACGGTTTCCAATCAGTATTCGGTGGCAGAGTAATTTTCGAGGACTTCGCTCCTGTGATTGAAGCTGCACGCCACGTTGGTATTAATCACTTAGAATTTGGCGGTGGCGCTAGATTCCAAGCTCCTTTCTTCTATTTAAATGAAGATCCATTCGAAATCATGGACAAATTCCGTGCATTGGCTGGTCCAGATGCTAACCTTCAGACTCTTTCAAGAGGTGTGAACACTGTAGCATTAGATACAGCTCCAAGAGAAGTGGTTGAAATGCACGCTAAACTTTTCAAAAAACACGGCACTACAACTATTCGTAACTTCGACGCATTAAATGATGTTCAGAACTTAATTTATAGCGGTCAAATGATCCACAAACACGGCTTGAAGCACGAAGTGGTAGTTACATTGATGGAATTGCCTCCAGGTTGCACAGGCGCACACGACGTAGCATTCTACGAAAAAACATTGAGAGAAATTCTTGATGCAGATATCCCTTACGATAGCGTATGTTTCAAAGATGCAAGCGGAACATCAAGCCCACAAAAAGTATACGAAACAGTTAAAATGGCTAAGAAATTATTACCACAAGGCACTCACGTAAGAGTTCACTCTCACGAAACTGCTGGCGTTTCTATTGCTTGCTATATGGCTGCTCTCGAAGCAGGTGCAGATGGTATCGATTGCGCTGTTTCTCCAGTATCTGGCGGAACAAGCCAAC
>CAZGXC010000077.1:9586-10930 GCA_964529535.1 uncultured Hyphomicrobiales bacterium
GCACGCTGTAAAAGGCAAAAATTATGACTTCGGTTTTGATATTGAAAAAGTAAGAGTATACGAAGATGAATTTAATCACGCTTTAAAAGATTACTTCTTCCCACCAGAAGCTACTCAAGTATCTCCGATGATCGTATTCTCTCCAATGCCAGGCGGAGCTTTAACTGCAAATACTCAAATGATGAGAGATTTCAACATTCTTGATAAATTCCCAGAAGTTATCAAAGAAATGCGCGAAGTAGTAGTTAAAGGTGGATTCGGTACTTCCGTTACTCCTGTTTCTCAATTCTACTTCCAACAAGCATATAACAACGTTATGGCTGGAAGCTGGAAGCAAATCGCTGACGGTTACGGCAAAATGGTTCTCGGATACTTCGGAAAAACTCCAGTAGCTCCAGATCCAGAAGTTGTGAAAATCGCTGCTGAGCAATTAGGACTTCAACCAACTACTGAAAACCCAATCGACATCGCTGAAAGAGACGAAAAGAAAAGCGCTGGATATTGGAAGAAAGTTCTTGAAGATGAAGGAATCCCAACAACTGAAGAAAATATCTTCATCGCTGTTTCAGGACAAACTAAAGGCATTATATTCCTAAAAGGAAATGCTAAATGCGAAGTCCGCAAAGTAACTGATAAAGATGTGCCAAAAGTATCTACAAAAGATATGAACGTAGCAAGCACAAAACTTATGAGAGTCGGTATCAACGATAAAGAATTCGACGTAAAAGTAGAGACAATGGAAGACTAAGTCGTCCATTAAAACATAATATAAAAGAAGCCACTTGCCCAGAAAGCGAGTGGCTTTTTTTGTATGTTAAGACAAGAAATCAACCCACTGCTTTAGCTGTGGGTATAGGTGAGGCTTCCCACCCCGCCCTAAAGGACGGGGTTGATAGTATTTTTTGTCTATTATCAATTTTTCGGAGAAAATTTGATAACCACCATTCGTAATTCGTAATTCGTAATTGTTCATTATGCATTAAGATGATTGATTTTTCCTCATAATCAATATAAACACAAAAAAAATTCGTAATTTGCAATCCTTTTATAGAATTTACAGTTCCTTTCTTGATTTTACGGTCATTTTATTGGGAAGAAGTCATATTTAACAAGATAGAAATAGGATTATTGATATGAAGATTTTGGAAAAAGAAGAATATCTAAGCAATTTAAAACAGTATTTTAATTTAAATAGCTTTCGAGTTGGACAGCTCGAAGTCATTAATTCTATCTATCATAAAAAGAACACATTAGTAGTAATGCCTACGGGAGGTGGCAAATCGCTTTGCTTTCAACTTCCAGCAATGATGTTGGACGGCGTCGCAATAGTGATTTCCCCACTCA
>CAZGXC010000077.1:10940-11151 GCA_964529535.1 uncultured Hyphomicrobiales bacterium
ATATCCCAGCCACTACGATTAATAGCTCCATTAGTGATACCGAAATTGTGCAAATATTTAGCGATATTCGCTCTCAAAAATACAAAATAGTATACGTAGCTCCGGAACGCCTCGCAAGCAAAAGATTTATTGAATTGGTTTCGCAGATTGATATTTCTTTTTTGGCAGTCGATGAGGCGCATTGTATTTCTGAATGGGGGCATGATTTCCG
>CAZGXC010000078.1:0-613 GCA_964529535.1 uncultured Hyphomicrobiales bacterium
GGGTGCAATCATTTAAACCCGGGAACATAGAATGGGTGCGGACTTTTGGCTCTGCTGATGGAGAAACAGTCAATAATTTCTTAGTAGAAGATACAGGCGATAACATGTACCTGATAGGTACTCAACGTCAATCTTTTTACATCAACGAAGTAAAAATAGATCATTCAGCGAATACGGATTCGTATATTGCTTGCTTTGATAGAGATGGATTAATAAAATGGGGCAAATCATTGATTGGTCCGGGCGACGATTTGATAAATGATATATGCTTTGATGATGAAAAAAATGTTTATATCACAGGACGAATGAACACCAGTTCTCAATTCGAAATGTCCTCGCCAAGCGGAATGTATACTAATAATTACTTAGCTTTTGTAGCGAAATACAATTCTAATGGCGAGAACTTGGGTATTTTCTATTTAGATCCAACCAGCAACAATCCTGGTTTCTCAAGCAATGGCAGAAAAATAATTTTCAACCCATCTAATAAATCTATTACAATTTATGGTGAATATAGTGGGGAGTATTTATCAAGCAAATATCGCCTGCTAAACAATGCTAATGGAATTTTTTCATTAACACTTGATAAAGATTATAATGTTACGGATTTCCG
>CAZGXC010000078.1:655-11136 GCA_964529535.1 uncultured Hyphomicrobiales bacterium
AATCGGACTACTTTCGTAGCGCAAGATAATGCGAGAAATGTTTTCAGAGCTGGAACGTATTTCAATAATATTACGATTAATGGAAAAGATTATGCAAGCAATGGAAAAGGAGATGTTTATTTATACAAAACGGGATTCCCTAAATTTACCGAAGATTCTCTCGAAAAATCAATAAGCATTTATCCAGTGGAATTTGATACGCGCGTTAACACGGTTGTGTTCCCTCCATCTTTTACAGGAGTGGAGAATATAGTAAAATCTCAATACATATACAACCGAGGCAAAATTCCCGTTCAAATTACTTCTACAAAGCTAACAGATAACATTCATTTCACTGTAAATGATATTAACAATCAAATAATTCAGCCAAATGATTCTTTAGATTTGACTTTTACATTTACGCCCGGGAACTTGGGTTTATCAGAATCTAAATTTATAGTAAACTACCATTGCCACGCTCCCGATACAATTATTTTGAGAGGTCGAGGAATATGCGCATATACTGCTTCCAGCTCAGTTGAGATGGATAACACAGTAATTAACAAAAAATCTACAAAGACTTTCCCTGCTATAATAAAGAATAACGAAATTGTTCCTATTCAAATCAATCCGGAGATTTTAGGTGCCGATAAAGACAAATTTAAAATCATCAATCCAGTTGGTAGCAAAACAATAAAGCCAAAAGAAGCAATTAGCATAGAGGTAGAATTTTCACCAACAGAGGAAAGGCAATACCAGGCTTACATAAAGTATAATGCTAATACTGAATGCAACACAGATTCCACAATAATTAATGGATTGGGAATAAATGGAGATATTATTGTCTCTAATTTAAACTTTGGTATGAAACGCGTAAAAACAGTCAATACACTTGATGCCGAGCAAAAAGAAGCAGTGGTAAGCATTAAAAATCCAACAGATGTGCCAATATCTGTTAATTCAATGAAATTTGAGGATGGTGCGACTCCTATCATCAATGGTTTTGACTTTGTTGATAATATTTCCCTACCGATAAATATTGCCGGAAATAGTTCAGTAAACATAAAAATATCATTCACTCCGAAACATGAAAATGCTGTTTCCTCTAATATCGTTGTAAATATTGACGGAAAAAGCTTTAACTATATCGCAAAAGTTAGCGGAGAAGGATTTATACCAAAATTTGAATATCAATGGACTTGTCCAGAGCCAGTCAATCCAGGATCTACAAGCTATGGAAAATTCACGCTTAAAATTGATAAATCTAAATCAAATGTATTTATTAAAAACATAAAGTTTTTAAAGAATATTGCTTACTCAATTACCGATAATGTTGATAATATCGTTTTAGATAAACAGAAAAATCAAATTTATACATTCAACGTTAAATTTTCTCCTACCAAATCGGGCATGATTAGCGATGAGCTGATAATTACATCTGATGCGAAAGAAGGACCCGAGCAGAACCCACTTGTCGATTCTATTTACAGTGTAAATTGTGAAGCAAATGGAAATACTTATGATAATAAATTGCAATTTGGTAAGAAAATACTTTGCGGCACTTCTGTCCAAGAAGTAACGGTAAAGAATACCTCGCAAAGCACTCCGATTATCGTAACTTCATTTGAAATCACGAATGATCCGGATAAAGCATTTGCTTTTAATGCTCAGTTGCCGCATACAATTGCGCCAAATAGTGAGCAAAACTTCAAGATAAGTTTCTCTCCAAATGAGATTAAAGTTTACAAGGCTAATCTGAAATTGATGACAAATGATGCGCAAGCACTTTATATTGATTTGGAAGGTTCGGGCGATATTTATTCTCTTAGCACAAATAGCAAGGCAATCGATGAAGAACCCGGAAAAACTATCGAGATACCGCTATTAGCTAATATTACAAATTTCAATGAAACTAAAATCGATAGCATAACATTTTTGCTTAAATTCAATCCGACGATGCTAACCCCAGATAAAAAGGAAGCAGTAAAAGCTACGGGGAACAACGCAACTTGGAAAGTCCAGCGTTTGAATGATGGGATTTATAGATATTCGGGAATTGGATTATATAATTTGCCAATCAATGGAGAAGTCGCTAAATTGAGATTCACCGTTTTCCTTGGTGATTCCAGTTCTACGAATATTGATATTCAGCCGATTTACAATTCTTGTAATCGTCCCGAAGAACTGTTCTCAACTGTGAAGCTGAAAAATATTTGCCTCGAAGACCAAAGACGTGTTGCTTTTTTTAATTCCAAAACTAAGATTAAGAGTATTTTCCCAAATCCAATTAGCAGCAATATTAATATCGAATATAGCTTGGGTATTGAAGCCCCTGTAACGATAGAAGTATATAACGAACTTGGAGAAAAAGTAGCGGAATTAATGAATGCTTTCCAGAAAGCAGGAGATTACAAACTTTCGCATAATCTCGATGGATTCAGTAGCGGAGTTTATTACATTAAGCTAAACCAAAGCGTCGTTACGGAGATTAAAAAGATCAATATCATGAGATAATAAATATCATGAGATAATAAATATCATGAGATAATAAATAATTATGCTCTAAACAAAAAAGCACGAACCAGTTGGAAATCCATTCGGTTCGTGCTTTTGTTATTGATTATTACGTTACTGTTATAATTATTCAGTTGTTATAGTTTCGGTGTTATTACTCTGTTCTTGGTCATTCTCTTCTTGGTCTGAATTAATAGGCTCATATCTCTCTAAAGTAAACGTCTCGCCGAGGTATCTCTTGCGAACTTCCGGATTATCCGCTATTTCCTGAGCCGTGCCACTTGTATAAATATTCCCATCAATTAAGATGTATGCTCTATCGGTAATAGAAAGAGTTTCATGCACATTATGATCCGTAATCAGCACTCCGATTCCTTTTTCTTTCAGCTTTAATATTATCTGCATAATATCTTCCACGGCGATGGGGTCAATTCCAGCGAAAGGCTCATCGAGCAAAATAAACTTGGGATCTGAAGCGAGTGTTCTGGCTATTTCGCATCTTCTTCTTTCCCCTCCGGAAAGCATATATCCCTTGCTTTTGCGAATATGAGTAATTCCGAAATCAGCCAATAAACCTTCGAGGCGTTCCTTTCTTTTGCTACGGGATAGCTTTTGAAGCTGGAGAATCGCCATGATATTATTTTCGACTGTCATCTTTTTGAAAATAGATGGCTCTTGGGGCAAATAACTAATCCCAAGACGAGACCGCTGATACATTGCCTTAGTCGTAATGTTCTTATTATCGATAAAAACATCGCCACCATTTGGCTGCACCATTCCCACAATCATATAGAAAGTAGTGGTCTTTCCGGCACCATTCGGACCGAGCAAACCAACGACTTCGCCCTGACGCACTTCGACGCTTACTTCTTTCACGACTGTGCGCTGTTTATATTTCTTTACTAATTTTTTGCCCGAGAGCAACGCTCTATTATCTTCCATTATCTTATTTCCTAATTATCTTCTCTCTTTTAGAGTGTATTTCGTATTGATACGTTCACCGTTATGCAAAATTACGAAATTATAGGATTTTCCTACCTCTCCATCTAAAATATTAAGATAAAAATCTTCAGCTTTTCTGACTTTATGATTGTCAATTTCAAGTATTACGTCGCCCGGTTCAATTCCAGCAAGATCCGCAGCTGATTTAGTATAAGTGCGCGTAACGAGCAATCCATAATCTATACTAATATTATACCTCTGGGCAATTCTGCTGTTGAGTGGCTGCAATTCCATACCTAAGAAGAAATTTCTATTTATCTTTTTGCCGGATTTTAATTTTTCCGTGATCATTTTCAATCTATCGCTTGGAATAGCCCAACCAATGCCGATGCTTCCAGCTCCGGCTCTATTAGTAGCAGTGGAGAAAATTACTGTATTCATTCCAATTACTTCCCCATTCGCATTAACCAATGGACCGCCTGAATTTCCAGAGCTGATGGCAGCATCGGTCTGCACCATTGATTTATATACTTTGTCTTCCTGCACGAAGTCGAGACCAATATTTGAGACAACTCCAACGGTTACGGTTGGTTTGGCATTTAAATCAAATAAACCGAATGGATTACCAAAGGCGATAGACCATTCGCCGACGAGGACATCATCGGATTTTGCGAGTTTTAAATATGGTAACTTCTTATCTGTATCTATTTTAAGTAAAGCAATATCAGTTACGGCATCTGCGCCCACTATTTTGGCTTCATATTTTTCTCCACCGCTTGCCGTTACTACTATTCTGTCCGCATTGCCAGCTACGTGATAGTTGGTTAGGACATAGCCATCATCAGAGATAATAAACCCAGATCCCAAGCCTTCGACCACTCTACTATTGCTCCCGCCACCAAAGAAATCGCTGAAAAAGTCAAAAAATGGATCATCATACCGAGAATATTGGACTACTTCCTCTACGTTAATTCCTACAACCGCTGGACTTGCTATCTCAATCGCTTTGGTGATAGCATTTTTACGAGAATTATCGACAGAATTTTGCGCCTCTGCGTTTTGAGGATAAGATTGCAATAATGCCAATAGCAATATCGCAAATTTAACTTTAATGTTTTTTATTGTTTTATTTCGCATTTCTACCTTTTAAGATTGTTAAGATTCAGGAAATTATAATAGAGTAAACGAAAAAAAACTATTTTGGTTTTACTATATGGCAGATTTGTTAATTTTGAGGTGGGGGAGAGGGATTATTTATTAATTATACGCTCTCAAGTAATCCCAATAATTTTCTGACATCATTTTCTACCCATTGGATAGAGGGGATGCGCTTGAACCAAGTGAATTGTCGTTTTGCGTAGTTGCGAGTATGCTGGGCGATTAAATCGATTGTTTCTGCTTGGGAGAGCTTGCCGTCGATGAAGTCGAATACTTCTTTGTATCCCACAGTATTAAGGGCATTGAGGTCTCGCGAATATCCCATTTCCAATAATTTTTCAACTTCTTCGAGCAATCCCGATTGCCACATTATTTGAGTGCGTCGATTGATTCTATCGTATAAAACTTCCCTTTCCCAATGAATAGCGAAGTAAAGTGGCTTAAAGCTAATGTTTGGGTTGCTAAATTGCTCCATAGCTTTGGAGAAGGTGATACCATTTGAATAATAATACTCCAATGCTCTGATGATTCGTCGCGGATTTTTATCCTGATATTTCGCAGCAGAGGCTGGGTCTATCTCGGTTAAAGAATTGTAGAGGGGCTCAATTCCATTTTCAGCTAATTCATTTTCTAAACGCTTTCTGTGGAATATAATATCTTCATTATCATCATCTTTGCCATCATCAAAAAAGCCTTCGCAAAGCGCTTGAATATATAAACCACTCCCACCGATAACAAGAGGAATTTTCCCTCTCAGAAAAATATCATCTATCGTCGTCCGCGCCTTATTGGCATATTTGCCAGCGCTGAAGCTATCGCTTGGTTCGAGAATATCGATAAAATGATGTGGCACAGCCGCTAGCTCATCGGCAGTTGGCTTTGCCGTGCCTATATTCATATATTTATAGAACTGTCGCGAGTCTGCAGATACAATTTCAATTGGAATTTCTTTACCGAGAGCAATGGAAAGATCGGTTTTTCCGGAAGCTGTAGCTCCACCAATGACGATTACCTGGCGGTTCGATAGTAGATTATCAGTTAATTTACTCACTCCAGCCACTTTTCCCGATTAATGGCACAAACCTGAAATCCCCGAGCGGAGATTCGACGTAATTAGTCTCGTCAATGCGTTCGATTAGGAACATCGTCTGGACATCTTTTGTGCCGACTGGGACGACCATTCGCCCACCGATAGCGAGCTGTTTTTTTAATTCTTCGGGGATAAATGGAGCCGCCGCTGTTACGATGATTTTATTAAATGGGGCGTATTGCTTCCATCCGAGCGTGCCGTCTCCCAATTTAATTTTTACATTAATTTTTATCTTACTAAACAGATTCAATAGATAATCGTATAATTCTGGGATTCTCTCCACGGAGAATACTTTCGCACCGAGCACGCGAAGTATTGTAGCTTGGTAACCGCTGCCCGTGCCAATTTCCAGCACTCTATCACCTTCGTGGATATTCAAACTTTGCGTCATAAATGCTACCGTGAATGGTTGCGATATAGTTTGCTCGCAATCAATTGGCAGCGCGGTATCTTCATAACTGCGATTTTTATAAGTAGATTTTACGAAAAATTCACGTGGGACAAAAGCGATAGCCGCCAAGACCTCTTCATCATAGATGCCTTGGGATTTTAAATATTCCGCTAAATTTAGTCTCTGCTCGCGGTATGTATTGTCTACAAGTGTGTTAAAATCTTCCATAATTATTACAAAATAAAATTACTATTTCTTTGGAATTACTATTTCTTTGGATATAGATATTGATTTAATACTTTTAGTAAGTCTTCTTTTTTGATATTTAAATGAAACTTTGCCCTTTGTGCGATGGAAATACTTCCTGTCTCCTCCGAAACAACTAAGACTACGGCATCTAACTGCTCCGAAAGCCCAAGGGCTGCTCTGTGGCGCGTGCCTAAATTCTTGTTCTCGTATTTTGTAACGTGAGAGAGAGGCAGCACGCATCTGGCAGCTATTATCATTTGATTATCGATTACAACTGCGCCGTCATGAAGAGGAGATTTAGTGTTGAATATTGACAATAGCAACTCTTTGGAAACCTTAGCATTTAGCGGTATTCCCGTATCCGTGCTCATTTCAACCTTTTGTGTGCGAGTAAAAACTATTAATCCGCCGATATGTCGCTCGGACATTTCCATCGCTGCTTGGACTACACCATCAATGGCTTGCGAGATATTTGCCCGACTAAACAAACCGAAAATCTTCCCCTGAGTAAGCATTAAGAGCATACGCCGCAATTCTGGCTGAAACAATATGATAAAAGCAATTAACCAGACATCGGAAATCACCTTCAATATCCAGTTGATGGATTTGAGGTTGATAGCTTCTGCGATAAATGACAATCCCAATAAGATAATCATGCCGAACAGAATCTGCACGGCGATAGTGTTCTTCAGGGCTTTATAGACCCAATAGAAGGTAAGGGATACGATAGCAATGTCTATCATATCAATTATCGTAAAGCTAAGGAATCCGATTCTGAAAAGTTCCATTATTCTATTGCTTTGCCTTTTTTCTTAATATTTTTGCTATCATCTTTATGATAAGCATTGATGATGCGAGCAACGAGTTCGTGCCGCACTACGTCTTTCGTCTCGAAATTAATAAAACCAATACCCTTCACGCCTTGGAGGACATCTCGTGCATTAATCAATCCACAATTTGCTCTATCTGGCAAATCAACTTGCGTAATATCACCCGTTACAATTGCTTTCGAGCCGAAACCGAAGCGAGTCAGGAACATCTTCATCTGCGTCTTTGTCGCGTTTTGCGCTTCATCGAGAATGATAAAGGCATTATTCAAAGTGCGTCCGCGCATATATGCCAACGGAGTAATTTCGATAATATTTTTCTCATACATTGCTTTCAGCTTCTCGGCTGGGATCATCTGGAATAGGGCATCAGTCAAGGGGCGCATATATGGATCGAGCTTCTCTTTCATATCCCCGGGCAAAAAGCCAAGAGATTCGCCAGCTTCCACAGCCGGACGCGAAAGAATAATGCGATTGACTTCGTTCATCTTCAGGGCAGCTACTGCCATCGCTACGGCGAGGTAAGTCTTGCCAGTTCCGGCAGGACCGATGGAAAAGACTAAGTCATTATCATTCACGAGCTTAATATATTTCTTTTGGTTCTCGGTCTTTGCTCTGATTGCGTCTTTTACTCCGTAGAGAACGACGTTATCAATGTTTTCGTTTCCATTTCGTAAAGCATCGGGGCGACTGCCAACCAATTCCAACACTGTCGTAACGTCATTGTATTCCAAATTTCCATTTCGCCTGATGATATAAATCAATTCATTGAAAATTTTAGAGATAATCTTTACTTCTTCGCTTTCTCCGCGGATAGTAATTTGCTCGCCACGCACGGTAACGGTAGATGCGAATTTCGTCTCTATTAATCGCAAATTGCTATCATTCTGCCCAAGAAGAGTTGGAATATCGATGTCGCTTATTTTTATTTTTTTTTCGCTTAAATCCATTTATTGATTAGGTAAAACATAAGATTAAAAAATCAAGTTCTGCAATTTTATCAGATTGAATAGCGTGTTCTTTCTTCCCCACAGCTAAAGCAGTGGGTTGAAAGAAAGAGATCAGCTCCGTCCTTCAGGGCGGAGAATAGAAAATCATTCTAATACACTTCAACCGACTTGCAAAAATAACAAAATTTCCGCTGATTTTGATAGTAATTATTTATTTTCGCTACAATTGAGGAGTCTTATCGGTGTTTTATTTAGTTTTTTTTTAGTAATTATTCAATTTTTTCACTAATTTGAAAAAACAATTGTGAAGAAATAAAAAATTTATCAATTTCTTAAAATGTTAGACAATACTAATTCGTTTCATACCTTATATAAAAAAGTATCATATTAGAAAGGACGTATAATGAACAAAGCAATTATTATGGCTGGCGGTTTCGGAACCCGCCTCCGCCCGCTTACGATGGCTATCCCAAAGCCAATGGTTCCAATAGTTAACTCTCCGATGATGGAGCATATTGTCAATCTGCTTAAAAAGCATAATATGACCGAAATTGTCTCTGTGCTATATTTCCAGCCCGATGCTATTACCTCATATTTCGAGAATGGCAAAGATTTCGGAATAGATATGAAATACGTAATGGCAAATGCCGATTACGGCACGGCTGGAGCTGTCCGAAATGCTTATGAGAATATCAAAGGCGAGAGGATGATTGTAATTAGCGGGGACGTCCTGACAGATTTTGACCTAAGCAAAGCTATTGAATTTCATAAGGAAAAGAAGTCGCAAGCTACTATACTTCTGACGCGTGTTCCGAATCCTTTGCAATATGGAATTGTGATGACGGATGAGCAACATAATATTACTCGATTTTTGGAGAAGCCTTCGTGGGGCGAAGTATTCTCGGATACTATTAATACTGGAATTTATATACTCGAGCCAGAAGTCGTAGAAATGATACCTTACCAAGAGGAATATGATTTCAGTAAAGACCTATTCCCATTGATGCTTAAGAAAAAAATGAACTTGATGGGATATATAGCAGAAGGCTATTGGAGAGATGTCGGCAACTTAAACGAATATCAATACGGGCAAAGAGATGCCGTGCAGGGCAAGGTGCAGATAGAATTAAAAGGCTCCAAGAAAGATAATGCTATGATTGGAGTAAATGCGCAAATTGCTCGCACTGCGAAGCTCACGGAGAACGTAGTGATAGCGGATAATTGCGTAATCGGCGAGCATACGGAAATCACAAATTCAGTCCTTGGGAATAATTGTAAAATTGGCAATGGAGTGAAGCTAAATGGCGTAACCATCTGGGATAACGTCGTGATTGAAGATTTCGCAGAGCTAAACGACGACGTAATTTGCTCTAATTGTAAAATTGGCGAATCCGCCACAATTAGCGAGAATGTTTTTATTTCAGATTCTTGCGTGATTGGGAAAAAAGCACTCTTGATGCCAAATATAAAGCTATGGCCCAATAAAAATGTAGAAGATGGAGCAACTGTAACGGGTTCATTGGTTCAAGAAGAGAAATGGCTTCGCGAGCTATTTACAGACGCAAGAATTTCAGGATTATCAAATATTGAAATTCATCCAGACTTCGGAGCGAAGCTCGGTGCCGCACTTGGTATGGCGTTCGGAGCAAATACTCAAATGCTCGCAAGCAGGGATTCCGACCCCGTTTCGAGAATAATGAAACGCGCTATTACGGCGGGATTAGCCTCCGTTGGCGTTGAAATTGTGGATCTGCAATTTACTTCTATTCCGCAGACACGCCAAGAAATGCGCACAGGAAAATACGTAGCCGGTCTGCATGTTCGTCGCAATCCGCGCAATAGGAATAATACTGATATTATCATCTTTAACAAAGAAGGACGAGATATTTCCATTAACCAAACCAAATCTATTGAGAGATACTTCTACGGCGAAGATATTAAGAGAGCTAATCAATTGGCAGTGGGGGATTTATATTATCCAGAGCGCACAAACGAGACCTATATTTCTCACATGCTAAAGCACCTCGACCAAGATGCTATCAAGAAAGCAAAATTCAAAGTATTAATTGATTATTCATACGGTTTAGCTTCTACTATTATGCCGAGCGTTCTCGGTAAATTGGGAGTCGATGCTATTTCCCTGCATGGATACGTTGATTCCAGTAAATACCCAAATCAATCTGCGGCAGATAACTCCGAAAATGATGAAGTAGCCCGTATCATGCAGACTATGGGATATTCTCACGGATTTAAGATTGAGCCCGGAGCTGAGAAAATTGATGTGATTGATGAGCGCGGACATTGGTATAATCCTGTGCGACTGCTCACACTCGTTACTAAGCTATTCCTCGATACTCATAAGAATAGAGAGCCATATAAAA
>CAZGXC010000079.1:0-11072 GCA_964529535.1 uncultured Hyphomicrobiales bacterium
GAATGTATTGTCTCTCTCGGAGGGAAACTTCCGATAACTAAACCCATTTTAGATACGAGCGGGGCATCTGGAATCTACAATAACTCTAATGCTCTCTATTTGAGTTTGACTTATAATTTGCTAATTAGGACGAACTTAAATTTAATATTCAATTTGTACAAAGACTTTAATTTTGAGCAATCGAATGGCGTGAAGCAGGGCGACGCTACAGCCGGAAATATTATCCTAAAACTCAGCAATCTTCGCAATTTTTCTCCTTCCTTGGCTCTTGATATTAATTATGCGGAAAATAATCATTTTCGCGGACAGAAGATTTTTAGCTCCGGTTATGTGAGTGCTTTTGCTACTGCTTCTGTATCATACCAAGTGCCGAGCTGGTTTGCCTCGGCTGGATTATCGTTCAGCTATCCGCTTTATCGCTATTATAATGGGTATCAGAATGCTCAGGATTTTATTATTCAAGTAAATTTCGGAGTATTATTGCCATGAAGTTAACTCCACAAATGTTGGTTTCAGCGTATTCGCAAGGCTATTTCCCAATGGCAGATGATAGATTTTCGGATACAATTTTGTGGCATTCACCAGACCCAAGGGCTATTTTCCCACTTAATAATATTCATATTCCCCGAACTGTGCGCCAATTATTCAACAAACAGAAATATACTTTCAAGATCAATACTGCTTTCCTGAATGTATTGATGAATTGCGCAGACCGCGATTTGACTTGGATAAATGATAAAATCATATATGCTTATACTGAATTGCATCATCTTGGATTTGCGCATTCCGTCGAGGCATGGAATGGCAATAAGCTCGCTGGTGGCTTATATGGAGTGCATGTTGGCGGAGCGTTCTTTGGGGAATCTATGTTCGGCACGGAAAGCGGCGTCGCAAAGCTTTGCTTCTATTATCTCTGCTATGTATTGCTAAAAAATAATTTCCTCTTGCTCGATTCGCAATATGGAAATGATTTTACTTACAGCTTGGGCGCGATAGATGTTCCCAAGGAAGATTATGATAAACTCCTCGAGCCTGCGCTCAACATGGAATGTAAGTTTAAGATTTAATCTGAAATGTTTCTCTTATTTGTGCTTATAAGCCACTAATAATTCTGTCGGGATTCTCTGCGAGGAAGGTTTTCCAGCCATCTTTGCCGGATTTAGGTAAATTTTCGCGGAAGCTATGGCAAAGCGCAACAGCGAGCGCATCTGTAGCATCAAAAAACTCAGGTGTTTCCGGAATGTTGAGGATTTTCCGCACCATAAAGCTAACTTGCTCTTTCGAGGCGTTTCCGTTGCCACTGACGGATTTTTTTACTTCTTTGGCACTATATTCATTGATGTCGAGGTTTGCCATTTTGCAGCTTAGCATTGCTGCTGCTCGGGCGTGCGATAGTTTTATCAAGGATTGTGGATTTTTCGAATAGAAAGTAGCTTCCAGAGCGGCGGCGTGTGGCTCCGAATTGATTATTACCCTTTGCAATCTCGTGTATATTTCCTTTAATCTCTCTGATAGGTCAATGCTAATTTTTTTTAGATTGATTACTCCATATTCGATTAGCTCGATTTTAGAGCCGTTTTTCTCGACTACTCCATACCCACAAATGATTGAGCCGGGGTCAATGCCAAGTATTCTCATATTAATCTTTCATATTTTTGTTTGCTATCGAACGCGGGAAATCTTAAAATCAGATAATTGCCCCGTAACAGTGATTTTAATTCTGTTTGTGCAATTATCGGGGTTACCACATTTGTAATAACCAGAATAGACCTCTTCCATGTCATCAATCTTGAAATCACTCATTGGGATGTTGCTGGATAATTCGCAATAGGCATTATGCGGAATATTAATTGAAATATCCGATAGCTCCGATTCGATAAGTATTTCAGTTTGCGGGGTCTTATCTCCAAATTCAAGGAATAAATCAGAAGTATTAGCGCTAATAAAAGCTTTGGAGACTTTAATATTTTTAAAATTGCCGTTGAAATCTGATGAGAAAATATTAGTTTTGATATTCCAAAGAATATTATCGCTTATTTGAACCTTACCAATTGGACCAGACAAATCATCAATGATATTCTTGCTTTCGCCATTTAGTTTATATGTATGCGATAGCGAATCATAATCCACTAAAAATGTATTGATATTGTTGTAATTAAGTTTGAAGGCAGATGTATGAATATCGGATAGCTCTAAATCCATCGCCGTTCCAGAGATAATTAATGTCGCGCTATCAGAAGTGTGCCCGTAAGAAATTATCGATTCGTGGCTTTGGTCTAATCGCTGGCGTGCTGCGAATTTATCAGAGAAAGATATGAAGCCAATTTTCGTAGAATATATGAAATTGAGAACGATGAAAGACAAAATAAAGCCGACTACGCTGAGTATTATTTGTCGATAGATCTTAGAAATATTGAAGAAAGAAACTCCCAAGAGCAGTAGCATTATCGCTAAAGAAGTAGAGAATGATATTATCCCTACGGGGAAGGAAATAAACTTAAATAGAATTAAGCCAATTCCTAAGGAAATCAAGAAACTGCCCCAGAAAATCGGGGAAAATCTATATTTGTTATTAATTATTTCGTCTTTGCTCATAATAATGCTTTAAAGAAAGTTGTTGCTTCAAAAAATAGTAATTGCTCTAAAATTAGTCCTTTATAGCCCTGTTCGCTTGGATTTTATAAATTCCTATCGCTACGAGGATCAGTGGCCACCAATATGAAAAGTAGTTGTCGGGCAATAAATTATCCAACAATAGTAATACGCCAATTGTGATCAGTATTATCCCGAAAATCCGCTTGCGTCGCTTGCCAGCTTCCTCGACTTCTATGGCTTCTGCTTGACGCATTGTCTCGCCATCAAAGCTATCATTCTGGTAATAATCAAATTGAGTGCCATTGCTGGAATCTTGGCTTGATAAAATCAAAGGTCTACGCGGGATTAAGATCCACATTAATATGTAAATTAATATTCCGGAACCTCCGGCTATGAACATCACGATAAATAATATTCGGATAAATACAGGATCCACGGCGAAATACTCCGCAAGTCCTCCACAGACTCCGCCTATTGTTTTTTGCATATTCGAGCGGTATAACTTTTTATCCATCTTGTATTTACTTTAAAATTTAAGTTTATAAATAATATGAATAATAACGAAATGAATAGCAAATAGTTGCAAATAATCACATAAGTATTTTTGTTATCGTATCATTTGAGGGGTGTGTTCTTTCTATTTTTATCAGAGTTTTTAAATATTTTCACTTTAATTTCGTAATTTTGCAATCCTATTAATTGAAAAAATAATCGAAATATGAATATATATATAGAGACCTATGGCTGCCAGATGAATCAAAATGATACGGAGATTGTATCATCAATTCTGGCGGATAATAATCATAAATTAGTATCTATCGAAGATGAAGCAGACGTAGTCTTCCTAAATACTTGCTCCGTGCGGGACAATGCCGAGAGGAAAATTCGCGAGAGGCTCGTGCATCTAAAGCCACTTGTCCGCAAAAATCCAAAAATGCTAATCGGCATTCTTGGTTGTATGGCGGAGAGGCTTCGCGATAATTTATTGGAAGATAATAACATTGTCAAAATTGTCGCTGGTCCCGATGAATACCGCAAATTGCCCGAACTAATCGCCGAAGCAAATGCTGGGAATAAGGGCTTGGCTGTGGAATTAAGCCAAACTGAAACTTACGACGATATTGTGCCGATTCGCGATACGGGCATTTCTGGATTTATTTCCATTATGCGCGGATGTAATAATTTCTGTTCTTATTGCGTTGTGCCATACACACGCGGCAGGGAACGCTCCCGTAGCAAGCAATCTATTTTAGCAGAAATAGAGCAGATGCGGGCTCAGGGATACAAGGAAATTACGCTTTTGGGGCAGAATGTAAATAGTTATTTAGATAAGGAAACAAATACTAATTTTCCGGAATTGCTTGCGGAATCCGCCGCTTTAGTTCCGGAAATACTATTCCGCTTCACTACTTCTCACCCAAAGGATACTAATGAAGAACTGATCCGCGTGATGGCTTCTTTCCCGAATATTTGTAAGCATTTGCATTTGCCAGTGCAATCGGGATCCACAAGAGTTCTCAATTTGATGAATAGAAAATATACAGCCGAGGAATATTTAGGAAAAGTTGAGATGATTCGCAGTATTATTCCTGATATTGCTTTGACGACGGATATTATTTCGGCTTATGTAGGCGAAACTCTCGAAGATCATCAGCAAACGCTTGACTTGATGCAAAAAGTGCAGTATGATGCTGCCTTTATGTTCAAATATTCGCCAAGAGGTGGCACCAAAGCCTTCAAATTAGTAGAGGAAATAGATGAAGATGAGAAGACTCGCCGCTTGAATGAAATCATTGCTCTTCAGCAGGAATGCGCCAAAGCTAAAAATTTACAGGAAATTGGAAAAGAACATATTATTTTGGTGGAAAACGTCAGCAAGAGAAATGAAAATGAATGGAAGGGACGCACAGGATCTAATAAATCTGTTATCTTCCCGATTGATCCACTGATGAAGCAGAATAATAATATCGATAGAAATAATATTATTAAAGCCGGGGATATTCTGAAAGTCAGGATTATCTCTGCCGGCTCTACTACTTTGAAAGGCGAATTGATAGTATAATATTGATAGAATATTATTAATTGTATAAAAAAGAATGTATAACGTCAGGAGTTTAGACTCCTGTGCTACCAAATCCACCACCTGAGCGGACTGTTTCGGATAATTCATTTACTTCTGTCCATTCAGCTTTTTGGACAGAGGCAATGATTATCTGTGCTATTCTATCTCCGCATTTTATCTCAAAATCAATGTCGGAAAAATTCGCAAGAATTACTTTCACCTCGCCGCGGTAATCGCTATCAATAGTGCCGGGAGAATTTAAGCAAAAGATGCCGTTCTTTGCGGCTAATCCACTACGCGAACGAACTTGGCACTCGAATCCATCGGGAATTGCCATTGATAGGTTCGTCGGCACCATCGCGATTTTCCCTGCTGGAATGATTAGCTTATCCTCTATCGCAGCTACAATATCCATACCTGCCGACCCCACAGTAGAATATGTAGGCAATGGCAAATGCGCGTATTTTTCGCTGATTCTCTTTATTTCTATTCTCATTTATACGTGTTTGGTTAATTATCTATTTTGTTTAGACTATCTCATTTAGAAATTACAGCTTAGAAACAATTTCTTTGTCATCAAAATGCTGTTTTTCCGTTCCTATTATCTGGTAATTCTCGTGTCCTTTGCCCGCTATTAAAATAATATCGCCTCTTTGTGAAAGCTCCTTTGCTTTTTTGATAGCATCTTCTCTTGGGGAGATTTCGTGATAAATAGCCTTCGGGTTATCAATGCCATTAATAATTTCTTTTCGTATTTCGCTCGGATCTTCGGTGCGCGGATTGTCATCAGTAATAATTGTAATATCCGCAATATCAGTGGATATTTTGCCCATTTCGGGACGTTTGGTTTTATCTCTATCGCCACCACAACCGAACACGCAAATCAACTTATTTTCGGGTTTTTTGCTTAGCAATTCCTTGCATGCGGAGAGTGCTTTTTCTAATGCGTCCGGAGTATGGGCATAATCAACCACTGCGATAGCAGCATTGCTCAGCGGGATTCTATCCATTCTGCCGGGTGCGCCATCTGCTTCCGCCAATACTTCACCGGCGATTCTTCTATTTACTCCATTTGCCACTAAATAAGATACAGCCAAAGCAGCATTTTCTACATTGAATTTCCCGATTAGATTCGTTCTAAATTCTTGAGTAGGCTTGTTTTCTAAATGATTAAAAGTCAATTTAAACTTGGAGTAGTTCAAATTTAATTCAATATCTGAAATAATAATATCATTTTCTGCTTTGTATCCGATTTGCAATTTTTTCAAAGCTCGGCAATCTTTTAGAATAAACTTTGTATAATCCGAGACATCTACAGCCAGAGCTATGCTTTTAATCGGTAAATTATCGTATAGAATCTTTTTGGCGGCAGCATATTGAGCCATAGAGCGATGGTAATCCAAATGCTCATGAGTCAAATTTGTGAAAAGTGCAGCATAGAAGTTAATCCCAGCTGTTCGATGCTGGACCAAGGAGTGCGACGACACCTCCATAATGACGGTATCAATATCCTCTTCTTTCATTTTGCTTAAGATTTCGGCTAATTCCAATGACTCTGGCGTGGTGTGCGTAGCCGGAATAAATTTATCATTATAATAAATTCCCGTGGTGCCAATGATTCCGATTCTCGCTCCGCAATTCTTTACCATATTCGCAATTAGGAACGTGATTGTGGTCTTCCCATTTGTCCCTGTAATACCCATAATCCTCATTGATTGAGCAGGATTGCCATAAAAATTATGAGCCATTATTGCCATTGAATGGCGGGAATCCGTAACTTTAATAAATGGGATTTGGCGATACTTCCACCGCAAAGAATCATTTTGGCAAAGGATAGCAGTAGCTCCGGCTTCGATCGCCTGAGGGATAAACTGATGACCATCTATTTTATCTCCCACAAGAGCGCAAAACAGAAAATTCTGCTGAACTTTTCGATGGTCATAAGCCATGCCTTCGATGTCTATATTAGTTTTTTTGCTCCTGAAAGAGTCAAAATTAAGGACATCAAGACCTTGTAATAATTCTTTTAATCGCATTTTAACAAATAGGTTTAATTTCTGAAAATCTTGTATATGCCTGCAATTCTTCAGGAACCTTCAAAGTATTGCTATCTTTGTCATAATAGTTCTCTAAAATTGCAGCTAATAATCTCGGAGTGGCTAATCCAGAACCATTGAGCGTATGCACAGCTTCAGGTTTGGAGTTCGGAGTAGGCTTGTATTTAATGCCTGCTCTGCGAGCTTGGAAATCCTCAAAATTTGAGCAGCTTGAGACTTCGAGCCATTTTTTATCTGCTGGCGACCAAACTTCAATATCGTAAGTTTTGGCGCTGGAGAAGCTCGTGTCTCCACTGCAAAGCAATATCACTCTATAAGGGATTTTCAATGCTTGCAAGATCTTTTCCACATCAAGTGTTAGGGCTTCTAATTCATCATAAGAGCCTTCTGGTTGGACGAATTTTACTAATTCCACTTTGTTGAATTGATGTAAACGCAACAATCCGCGAGTATCTTTACCGTAGCTTCCAGCTTCGCGACGGAAGCAAGGGGAATATCCGCAGAAACGCACCGGCAACTCTTCAATAGGAATCAAGTTTTGCGAATAGAAATTAGTCAATGGCACTTCGGCAGTGGGAATCATATACATATTATCAATTTGCATTGTGTACATATCCTCAGCCATTTTCGGGAGCTGTCCCGTGCCGCGCATAGATTCTTCATTTACCATAAACGGAGGGATAATTTCTGTGTATCCACTCTTTTCGCTGTGGAAATCAAGCATATAACTGATTAAGCCTCTTTCTAACTTTGCTCCTGCAGCAGTATAAAAATGGAAACCAGAGCCAGATACCTTCGCACCGCGCTCGAAATCAATTAAGCCAAATCTTCTGCAAATTTCGATATGGTCTAAATATTCTCCATCATTTTTTGGATCGCCCCAAGAGCGAATAACTACGTTATCGTCGGCTGTTTTGCCTGTTGGAACGGATTCATGAAGCATATTTGGAACAGCCTGAACCATTTCCTCTAATTTTTCTTCAATTTCGCGCAATTCATCGTCGAGAGATTTAATCTTATCAGATACTTGCTTCATTTCGGCGATTTTCTCGTCGGCATTTTGCTTGTTTTTCTTCAGTAGAGCTATTTCCTGAGTGGCTACGTTTCGCGTATTTTTCAATTTCTCCACTTCCTGGATAATTGCTCTTCTATTAGCATCTAATTCAATGATCGGGCTAATATCTGCCTTTTCATTTTTTCGTGCGATATTTTCTCTAACTTTTTCGGGGTTTTCTCTGATTATTTTCAGCATAATGATTTAATATTTAGTTTTTGATTTCGAATAATTAATTATATAATAATTAAGAATAAAGCAAAAGAGCCTTCCGCTTTATCAAAGTAAATGCGAAGGCTCTATAGAAAGCGTTTTAGTCTTTAATTTATTTCTTTTCCTGTTGAGCTGGTTGTTGCTCTTGAGCTGGTTGAGCCTCTGCTGGCATTTTTGGCTTTGGAGCGCTTTGCATAACTGAAGAAGACTGTCCTTCTGTTACGATTTTCTGAACTGCTTTATCGTTCCCACCAACGAAGAATTTATTCGTTACAAGAACTAAAACCAAAATAGCTACAGCGCAAACTTTAGTAGCAGTAGCGAGGATGTTTTTGGAACGTTCTGTGCCGAACATAGTTCCCATTTGGCTACCCAAGCCTCCGAAAGTAGCTCCCATATCAGCTTTTCCAGGCTGCACCAATACTAAAAGTATCAGTAAAATAGCGAATACAATTGTAAGTAAAATTAAGAATACTGCCATTGTGTTATTTCCGAATTATTATTTTCAGTTATTAATGTTATAAAATAGACTACAAAAATAAGTATTTATTCTGTAATTTACAAATTATGATAGAAAAAAAAACGTAAGGTGGAAAAGAAATTACGAATTACAACAAAAAAAAGACTACCCACTTTCGCGGGTAGTCTTTAAGAAAAGATGTTCTATGAAATATCTTATATATTATTATAAGACGAAGCACAATTCTGATTGTGGAGTTCTGCAATCCATATCGGTTCCGCGAGAGCGGTGGTCGATAATCTCTGCGCTTACTCCTATTGCTCTGCCGAGCAGGAATAGGATAAACACGAGCTCTTGCATATCTAAATCAGAGATTTTATCTTTCATGTAATCGCTCCATAGTAATTTCAGGGCAATTACGGAGATGATTGCATCTACGTTTACGCAGAATACGTTTTTAGTAGCGCCTTCATTGAATAACTCGATTACTAATTTATGGTAGAAGTCCATAAAGATGTTATAAATGCCATTGTCTTCTAATTCTTTGCTTACGAATCTCTCGCGAGGATCGTAGTTCACGCTATTGCCTTTGAATACTGGGTGATTGACGCAAGGAATCTTGGTGTAATTTAATATACCTTTTTCTTTGCTGTCTTTCACGTATTCGCGGTATTCTTTTGCTGTAGCGTTAGCAATTTTCTCTAAATCTATTGAGTGCTTTTTAGCACCTGGATCTTTTAGGTCGTTTTTGCTAAATTTGCTTAGGAGGAAGTCCACAGCTTCGAAACCATTTCCGCCGTGAGCGAATCCAGTATTTAGCATAAATCCAGCATAAGCCGTTGGGATGTAGTTCTTCGCAGAAACGGATTCTTTCGCACCCTTTGCAGAGATTGTCCCAGGACCATTCGATAGAGTTAGCCCGATTAAGTATTTCAATTCTGTTAATTCAGTTTCAGTTGCTTCGCGATTAAATAATATCTTGAAAGTATTGTTAGTGAAGCTTTCAGTCATATTATGAGGATTCATTTCGGTTAATTCTTTCCAGTATTTGTTTTTGCTCTTGTCCATTACGGAGAATGCTACGAGGTTCGCAATTACGTTTAGATATGCTAAAGCGTCTTCGCAAGTTTCGCGGCAGATGCGTTTTTCGAGCATTGGCTTCCAGAATAGAGCAAGTGAAATTGCAGCAAGGATGAATTCGAATTTATCCTTAATGTGCATTTTCTTTTTCTCGCTATGCTCGATAATGAATTGAGTAAAAAGAACGGACTCGTTTGTAGTCGTAGTATTTTTTACTTCTTCCAATAGGTATAATCCGAGAGGATTATCCTCTGTTTTGCCTTTTGTTAGGAACTCATCTTCGATACATTTAATGACTTCTTTTGGATATTCTTTAGTTTTCTCATCGATGCCGTGTTCGCGGATTAAATTAATAATCATCTTTGAGTATTTTTTAGTCTTTTTGATGTAGTCATTATTTCCAATTGTTAGGATTGGAGCAGCGAGGTAAGCATTTGGCGATGCGCCTTGCTTTTTCGCATATTCTTTTGCTTCCATTTTCTCTGGATCTACTTTCATCAGAAGATTAAGCAACATGTTAATATATGGCAATTGTTGCTGCTCAGGCATTACTTTGGCAATAGTGAAATATATCATTTCTTCTATTGATAGCTTTGATAGCTCGAGGATAGATTTTCCGTGAATCTCAGTAACTTGAGTTTTGGAATCCATACGAGAAGCACCTGATTTATTTCTCATGTTTTGCTTCAAATAAGTAGCGCCAATGTGTTTGTTGGTCTCTTTTATTTGTTCATCGTAAGGAGCTAATGCTTTTACTACTGGGAGGTCTAATTCTTTTGGTAATTTGAAGAAGTTATCGCTCATCCATAATTTTAGGGATAGATCGCCTGCTGTATCTAAGTCTGGTTTTTCACCAATTTTCTCGAATACTGCTTTCATTGCTTTCGGGAAATCTTGGATAGAAGCGATACGCACGCCCAATCTGCTTACTTCTGGCTTTTCGGGGTCGAAACATCCGACGCCGAAGTATTTATCAAACCATTCTTCTTTTGCCAGAGCGTCATCACCGCCACCAGCGAGTGCACCTGCGTGACCACAAGAGCGAGTCAAGTTTTTCTTCCAACGTCCAGTAACGCATACTACGATAGGTTTATTGAAAGCAAATTTTCTTTCATTGATCATATCGAGGGCTACTTTTTCGTAGTATCCACCTGGCTCCACGTAAAGCGCGATGGCTTTAGTGCGAGGATCGTTTTGCGCTGCGAATAAGAATTCTGGCAAAGCGAAGTGGATATATACGTCTTTTCCAGAGCTTACAGCAGAGGAGATGCCGAAGCCTCCGGTGCGTAAATATTCTGAAATTGTAGTCGTAAAGTTTCCAGAGTTCGAGTGAACGGCGATTGAGCCTTTTTTAAGAGTCTCGCCTGGCTTATCGCCACCGAGAGCTCCACCAACGCGGACGGTATCCCATACGTTAGCTACTCCAAGGCAGTTTGCACCGATTACGTCTACTCCTGCTTCTTGGGTCATATATCTAATCATCATCGCATCTTTGCTTGAGATTTTCTCAGTAACGAGGATGATAGTAGTTAATTTCGGATTGTATTGGAT
>CAZGXC010000080.1:0-704 GCA_964529535.1 uncultured Hyphomicrobiales bacterium
GGCAAGGCTTTTGAGGAATCATCAAATGCCATTGAGCAACCTTCTATGTTCTCTATCGTCTCAGAGTTCCCAGAAGGCGACCCAAGTCTCACCTATTGGGAAACTTATGTTATGCCATTTCTGAATTTATTGAAAAACAACAATGCTGTCAATCTCGATTTTCTTTATCCAAGGAATAACAATTATGGAATGTTGTCAGCTCAAAAGTTTAAAGAGTCTGTTAAAAATATGTCGCTCTGGCACCCCGAACTATCTGCTAGTTTAGATAACTACCAAAAGCGTTTGACTGACGAAGAAATAAAGAATCCGGGATCATTACGCCATACCCGTGGTCCGGGGCTAGGTTATTCTCCTTTTGTTACATATAGACACATTAATAAAATGTATACTGCGCGTCATTTCATGAGTGCCGCTGCATTAGCTTATGATATGTATGAGAATGATAGGTTATGTAAAAAGCCTAAAGTTGCCGGAAAAAATATAATTATTTACAATACAGATCAAAATGTAGGAGATGAAATAACGGGTTACTTTGATGCACTATGAACCGGTCGGCAACAATGGTGGCATCTTCAAGCCCCTACCTATGCAGGCAATGATAGACCGCTACAAAGACAAAAAGCACCCACAGGGGATGGTCGCCACGCAATTAATTTACGGCGAAGTTATAATTCCACCCAATGGCACGGGGCTTGCAGCCGATA
>CAZGXC010000080.1:714-10976 GCA_964529535.1 uncultured Hyphomicrobiales bacterium
CAGAATTTGCGTTTTGCTTATTCACTTATGGCAGCTGATTTAGACCCCGACGTCGCTACTTCCATTGGTCTGCGCTATTCATTCAACATCAAGGATAGTCCAGATTCCATTTTCTATTTTCGTCTCACCGCTCTTGTCGATACTTCAATAATAAAAGTAGCGCCCGTATATTTTTCCATCGATAGAGATTATGTCAACTCGACAGTAAATCCCCCTTACAGATTATATACTGAATCTGAGGATAAAGGCGTAAAACTGCATTGGGTGCGTGGCGACGGGCTGTCAGTGTATTTTATAGAACGCAGTATAGACGGCGTCAATTTCGTTCGCCTGAACAAAAACCCATTTATTAGCTCCCAGTCTAAAGAAGAAGAATTAAAGAGGTATAGCAGTGGAGCAATCAAGACGGAATCAGGAGATTCTATAAGTTTTAATAGACCTCCGCTTCGACATGACCCTTTTCATACTTATTTCGATTCTCTTCCCAATAACACTACTAAATACTACTATCGCGTATTTGGAATCGATGCCTTTGGCGATACTTCCAAAGTCTCAGAAATTATTAGCTGCCAGGGACAAGATGCCGTAGCATTGCAGCCTCCTTCTGAAGTGAAAGCAGAATTCATAGGAGGCAAAGTCAAAATTACTTGGAAAGAGGCATCAGATAAAAGCAATTTGCGTGGTTATGTGGTATCTTATGCTCAATCATTCTCGCAGGATTATTATCAAGCATTGCACGAAGGTCTACTACCGCCCGGGACTACCCAGCTAATTCACAATAGCCCCAGTGCTGGAAGCAATAATATCTATTATTTATCCGCAATAGACAATAAAGGGAACTATGCGAAAGCTCCTCACGTAGCCATATACGTCAATGATTCTATCCCCCCTGATCCTCCGCGAGGGGTTACTGCGATTGTCGACACTAATGGCTTCTGCCTCATAAGCTGGAGATTTAATAATGAACCAGATTTAGCAGGTTATAAAGTATATTTTTCCAGAGCGAAAGATGATCCAACATATAATCAGCTAACGGATTATATGATTGAAACCAATCTCTTCCTTGATAATGTAGGATTAGATATACTTAATCACGAAATCTACTACAAAGTAGTAGCAGTGGATAGATCAGGAAACCACTCGGAATTTTCGGAAGTAGCAACGGCAATAATTCCTGATACTATTGCCCCAGTAGCACCAATAGTCCAAACATACTACGTGGGCGACAAGGATATTTCAATAAAATATTTAATTGGCAATAGCGATGATATGCACGGTCACTATATAATAAGGCGTTCCGGTGACCAAAAATGGCAAGCGCTCAAGACCATTCTGCAAAAAGATGTCCAAGGCAGGACAATAGACTTTAAAGACAATATTTTAGAAGGAGATGTCTTCTATGAATACGCTATGTATACGGAAGATTTGGTAGGCAATATTTCAGAATTATCCCAAATAATTGTAGCTAAAATTAGTAAATCTACTCTTCATCCCGTAACACTTACTCTCAAACCAAAATATATTTCTGGGGAGCATCATCAAATCAACATAAAATGGGAAAAGCCAAAAGGAGAAGAAATTGGCAAGAGCAATGAAGTAGAAGTTTCCGTTCCTTAATAAGCAAACATTTTTTCTTGATAATTTGTAATATAAAATAAGATAATCATCAATACAATAACCCCCTTACTATTTGCAATAGTAAGGGGGTTTGTTCATTTGTGCTTTATTCCAAGCCTTGCTTATTTTTTACTGTTCAATTCTATTTAAACTGGACAATTCCTTTACAGGATCCTATTATTTCTAATACTCCTCTATAAAGCGTTGGAACCAAGTCTCGCCGATGCTAAGATTTACGTTCAGCTTGAAGAAGGTTTCTTTGATGGCATTGTTTTGATTCACTCCACGCACTCCGAATGTAAATGCGGAGTTAATCCAGAAAACAGGAGTAACCGGCACATCAAATCCTACACTTGCGTAATATTCTTTTATGTCTTGTCCAAACACCTTGTAATATAGCTGTTTATAGCCAAGTCCGAAGTTGTATGTAGTTTTATCAAAGATATTTCTGCGGAAGCCTCCCTGCCCAATACGGGATAGTCCCAAGCTGGCGGAATATGAATTAGTATAAACGAATCTATCTGTCTTATTTAACTGGAAGTTCGTAAAATCTTGCATTGAAATATCCGCACCGATTAAGTAGTTATCCATTTGATAAGATACGCCCACTCCATAAGTATCCGGCAATTTGTGTTCGTAGAATTGCGAATAGCTTGTATCATTTTTCACATAATTGTCGCTACCATCGAAGGCGATTTCGATTTCATTGCGGTAATTTAGCACTTTATCATAGAACAATCCAATATTAAAGTTATTGAAGGGCTGCAGGGTCATACCTGCTTTTACCGAGTTTCCGCGAATAATTGTGCTGCGTCGGTTTGTTTGGTTTTGATTTTTATAATCAAAAAATACAGTATTGATATTTTGGTTCAATCTTCCGAAAAATGTATTTATAGATAATCCAAGTTGCAACCAGTTAAACGGTTTAACAGAAGCACCCAAAAATCCCTGCGATACTCCGCCATTGCCTTCATAAGTGGATTCGCCATAGATATTAAAATCTTCGCTAAAGATCCTCTCTTGCTTTTTGATAAGGTAATTTACGGAGCTATATGGTAATATTCCAAATGCTGCGGACAATCCCAAAGAAGTATCTATCGAGAAAATGCCCAAAATATGATTAACAGTTGCATTGCTCTGGAACATCGTGCCCAGACCCTGCTCAATATGTCTCAAGTTATAGTTATAACCCGCTTGAATACGAGTAGTCTTTACATTCGCCCAGAGAGCGGGGTTTCTTGGATTGATAGCATATTCCGATGGAATAGCTATTGAAGTGCCAGCGAGACCTTCGTAACGTGCTACTACGCTTTGCTGAATATCACCGATACCAAATATTGAGTAATTCGATCCGCCTTGAGCGAAAGAATGAGCGATACTTGCTACAAATAATGCGAATATGATTATTGTGTTTCTCATTATTATTTTTCTCATTATTGCGCTCCTTTCTTGTAATTATAACTTGGTCGAACAGAATACACAATTTTTAGCTTTGGTCGCTTCGTGGGATCTGGATCTTTCAATCCGTAGAATACATATTTATCAATCGTGTTATATTCGTATTGCACTGGAGCTTTCGAAAGCGTAACTAATCCTTTTTTGCCATCGCGAAGCATCCATTGCTCAACTATATAGGTAAATAGATCAAACTTATAAGTAACGAAATCCGCTCCTTTATTGCCATAAGCCGAGCTAATCTTTTTCTCTGCTTCGGTTAGTGTATCGACGCCCGATACTTTGCGATAAGTAGCTGTTATTTGCAAATCTCGCAAGCTATCGGCTCCATAATTGGAGAGCTTTGATTTCCCGACGTTTAGAGTCATTTCCAAAGTAGCGGAATGAATTGCTACGTTATCTGGTATAGATGATAAATCAAAAAACAAATCTGTTTTATATTGAACTGCTCCCTGCAAGACAATATCAGTTGCGTTCTCTGGGTTATCTAAGTGCGATGGTGCATCAGAAAGCGCATACTCCATTGCTGTTTTCATCACTACGCTATCGACCTTATTTTGAGAATTGTAATAAACAATTTTAACTTCTGAGAAAAAAGTAGAACTTGATTTATCATTCAGAGATGGTCCAGCAAATTTGCGGATTACTTTTGAGTTTTCATTCGGCACAAAAGCGATACCTTTATTTATATATTTCAAAGTATCATCTCCAAAAAATAGCCATTCGGAGGCTAATGCCTTATCTAAATCCATTGTAATCACTTCACCAGTATCGGACTGAGCGACTTTCGCGCTATAATGCCCTACTTTTTTGGAATAGTCAATATAATCAGCACCAGCGGAGGTAACCGAATCCCATGTGGTCTTCGGAGACCAAATTTTATTTACTTTATAAATATCAAATGCCAGGGGTGCCGTCGTATCTCCGAAAGCGTATTTTAGAGCTTTGATTGTTACCGTGCTGGAAATGATTTTTTCCGGAGTGATAAATTTAAAAGTATCTTTCAAAGTCTCGAATCGGATAAAAGCCATTGATTTATAATCGCCTGCTTTTCCTATCAGGAAACCACCCATATTGATGAATCGGCTGTGTTGCTTATGGACTTTCTGGTCGACGATGAAAGGATGCTTTTCGGAGGACACCGCTTCCACGCTTACTGTATCGCGGAGGAATGGAAATCCAATTTCCGAGGGAGTTTCATTGCACGAAGAAAGCAATAATCCTATTCCGAAGATTGCAAAGAGGTTTATTAATAGTAGTTTTTTCATTATTTATTTGTTTTTACTTTGGGTCAGTTGTCTCATTCGTCTAATAATGCTTTTTATTTGATGCTTATTATTTGACTATAATTATACTTTTTCTTTTAACATAGTAGTATACATTTTCAAATATTGCTTTAATGATTCATTCCAAGAGAAATCAGATTCCATCACTTTTTCTATTAGAGTTGTCATTCCTTTTTTGTTGCGATAGAATTTCAGAGCTTCTTTTACTGAATTAACAAGAGCATCGGAAGTAAATTCATTAAATTTAAAACCGTTGCCCTCGCCCGTCTCCGGATCAAATTCTTGCACTATTTCGCACATTCCACCTACATTATGCACTATTGGTATTGTGCCATATTTTAGAGAATACATTACGTTTAGCCCGCAAGGCTCTTGCTTGCTTGGCAAGAGGAAGAAATCGCATCCCGCCTCCATTTTATGCGTCAGAACTTCATCGTTTGCAAATTTAAATGCGAATTTCTCGAAGTTGTTCTTATATATTTCTTTCAACAGCTCTTTATATTTCGCATCGCCATCGCCCAGCAATACAATATTTACTTTTTGCTTAAGCAAAGTTGGCAATGCTTCTACCAAAATATCCATTCCCTTTTTTTCATTCAATCGAGTAATCAAGCCGATTAATGGAGTTTTTAGATCTATTGGCAATCCGAATTGCTGCAGAATAAATTCTTTATTCGCATCTTTATATTCAGTAATATCTTCTTCGAGCTTTTGGTTCAAATGTTGGTCTGTCTTTGGATTCCAAGCATAAGTATCTACGCCATTTAGGATACCGACGAATTTCTTTTGTTCATCCATCAGCAGGTCATTTAATCCATTTGAATAGTTTGTATCTTGCAAAATCTCATTATGGTAAGTTTCCGATACAGTATTTACAGCATCGGCATATATTATCCCTGCTTTCAGGAAGTTCAGCTTACCATTATGGATAAAGTTATCTTTTTCGGATTCTGGCACCATTAGCTTATCGAAGTTTTCAGCTGGATATTCGCCTTGGAATGCCATATTGTGGATTGTTAAGATGAATTTGGTTTTCGCAAATTTTTTCGGATGGAAGATCTTCGCAAATGCAGCTACTAATCCTGTCTGCCAATCATTACAATGAATAATATCTGGCACCCATCCCAGCATATTGCAGGTCTCTACAACGCTTTTGCTGAAGAATGCAAATCTCTCGTCGTTGTTTGGGAAATCTATCCCCGTTTTTACGTCGGCATAAATCCCTTTTTTGGCATCGAAGAAGTTTTGATTGGTGGAAATATACGCCTGCACCTTCACTTTTGGATTATTCATAGAAGATGATTTGACAGTCGCATAATATACGCTGTCGCCAATCGGAATCTCCATATCGCGCAAGCGATTAATTTCGTGAATTTTATTCCTGCGTTCTGATACGATACCATATTTTGGCATCATAACGCGGATGTCGTGCCCTGCTTCTCGAATTGCTATCGGCAATGAATATGCTACATCACCTATACCGCCAACTTTCGCAAAGGGAAAGACTTCGCTTGATACATACAATATACTAAGAGATTTTGCCATTTGTAATTTTTCAGTAATTTTATTAAAGATTTAACAACCACAAGCTACAAAATTAACAAATTTTGGCATAATTTGGAAATAATTCTTTAAAATTCATTGAATTAAATACTGTAATATTCAATTATTAGCTAATTATTTAGATAAATAATCTAATTACAGTTAATATTACGTTAGGAAATCAGAATAGTAACAAGCGAGGGAAAAATTGTTTTTTTATTATTTAGCAAAAGCTATTTTTTATATCTGCTTTTCCTTAAAAATTCTCGTAAGTAAATGAAATTTTAATTAACTGGTATGCTGGATTCAGCTGGCTTTTGTGGTATGTATATCCAAGTTTTGCATAAAAATCGCGAAACAGTTCATAGCCGATATTTAAATCAAAGCTAAGAATATCATTGCGAATACCATCTAAGAAGTATGGGCGTTCTGAATCAGTAATGTATCGAGTATGATTGAAATCTCCGCCTACATTTTTGATTAATTTCCCACTTGCGTCATAAGTATTTTCGCCGTGGCGAATGTAAGCTAACTTTAACTGAAGCGGAGTTTTCTGTCCCCACCAGAATTTTATTATTCCTGCGAATTGATCTGAATTTGGCTGCATTTGAGTATTTATCAACCTGCTATCATTCGAGTAGTTATTTAAATAATCAAAATGAGAGAAAGTATATGGCTCTAATCGAGAATACTCAAAACCGAAATCCACCGGAATATCTGGAGAATACCACATCCCGACGTTCCACGCGGTTTTATTAGACCAATGATTTCTGCCCACCTCGCTGAAAATAATATCATCGAGGATAAATGTGCCTTTTAATTCAAGATTTGAAACAGGTCTGACGGTGAAATCAAAGCCCAACATCGTATTATCTCTATCGCGGAGCGAATGCTCAAGTGCCTTGATGAAGCTCAATGGATTGAGGTAATTTAAATCTATTCCGCGCTTGGAGTAAATCACGCCCTCCCAGAGGGCAAACTCGCCCCAAGATGGAGTAATCGCAAAGCGATGCATAGCTAAATATTTGTCAGGAAACATAGCGTTAAAACCAAATTTAGTGCTATCGCGATAAGGTGCCAAGAGGCTACCGTGAGTAAATAGGTATGAGAAATTACCGAAATTCACTCCAATATCAAACGCAGTAAAAGTCGGGGCGTAATTAGATACATACATAGAACTCATTATTCCGCTGCCCCATTGGCGAGATTCCTTTGAGATACAGAGGTATAACCACTTATATTTGAGGTTTACTCCCGATTCCATAAAATCAAAATCGCTATTTAAATCTGTAAATTTTACATTACTGCTAATGTGCTCATCTAATTTAAGTATATTTCGCTCGCCCTTGATTACTTCGCCATTTGTTGCTTGTAAATAATATCCCACTAATTCTCCCAAGGTGCCATTTAAGCGGAAGCCAAAATTTGTATAAAGCACGTTATCCTTGCCTGCGTCTGCTATTTTCGTCATATTATCAAGAGAAAGCAGCGGAGATAAGTATAGATTATGCTCGCCATCATCATAATGAAATACATACTTCGGATTATCATCGAAGAAGCGCGTAGAAAGGACTTGCGAGGTATCTTGTTTGCTATAAAATACGACTAATTTTTCTTCTGGAATTATCTCAAAATATCTTTCATATTTTTCCAAAGTGCTTAATTCTAATTCGGTTAATTCGCTTTGGTGCAATCTAATTTTCTTAATTGCTTCGATTACCTCATATCTCATCATCGGCTTTATAGCCAATGACATATTATTCAGAAAACCCTTTGCTTCTGCTCTTTCCAAGAATGAATACACAGGATTCGCGACAGGAATATGATCATATTGAGACCAAAGGTTTCCGCCACTTATTATCAATCCAAATATTGAGCAAATGGCAATCGAGCATAAGTTATTTATTATTTGTTTATTTTTTATCTGGAGTTTATTATTTCTGCGCATTGTTATATTTTTGTCTATCCCACATATAATTTAAGATTTGCATGATAAAGCTTGCCATCGAAAGCGCAGCAAATACTGCCGATATTATCAAGCTGTATTTTTGTATATCTGTCCCCGCCGGATAATCAGGATGCGCAGGAACGTAAATTTGATCGCCAGCATAGACAAATTCTTTGCTATCGCCTTCTGACCAAACTTGAGTATTTCCGCGAACTATCCTCGCTCTATTTTTTACGCCACCGCTTGAGATTCCGCCAGCTTTTGCGATATACCATTCCATATTTTTGCCAGGTTCGAAGTCTATATATCCAGGTTTGTTAATATATCCAGAAATATATACTGTTTTAGGATTTTTGGGAATGCGGATAATATCGCCACCTTTTAATAGGACATTATCATCTTCGCTATTATTTACGTATAAATCTGCTATGCTACAAGACACGAGCGGCAATGAATAGGTAAGTATATTTCGTGTTCTCGTGGAATCATCCATTGTCAAATCGCTTGTCCTGAAGAAGTTTTGATAATCGTCGTTGAATTTACTTGCCTCGATATGCTTATCCGGTCTAAGCACATTGGCTAATGGCAAATATGCCTCTGTAGTAAACCCTCCGGCTAATTCGATTACTTCTTTTATTCGAGTGCCTTCCTTTATTTGATATATGCCCGGCTTTTTGACCTCGCCCTGCACAGATACGAAAGAAGACTTTGACGTAATACCTGCTTGCACGCTTTCCTTAGAGCCGGCTACAATTCCGCTTCCGGGCTGTATTTCATCATCAGAGAATTTCTGCTCATTTTCATTATAGCTTATGCTTTTGATTGAATTGTCATTCCCGATAATCTTAATGTTGTCTAAATCTACATCAGCAGAAAATCCGCCTGCCATCTTTATTAATTCAGATACTTTATCGCCTTTGCGAAATGGTATTTGAGTCGGGAAATTTACAGCTCCCGACACATTAATATAAGTATCATTATTATTTGGATATGGCAATATAATTTTATCATTTTCCTGAATATATGGATTCAAAGCAACATTACCCGTTACCTTAGATTTCTCTATATCAACGTATTCAGAGCGACCATCTCGGCGCGAGATAATGATGTTTCTCGAATTATACTGCATATTCGCGCCCATTCCGCTACCCTCAAATTGTTGCTTCATTTTGCGAACTCTCTCGGCGCTGCGCTCCAGGTTGTATTGAATAGCCACTTGCTTTTCATTTTGCTTTGCCATGTTTTCAATCGCTGATAAAGCTGTGGAAACGCGGAAGGAAGCCGGAAGAGAGTAATTACCCTCATAAATGAAATTCCCTGTAACGGAAAACAGCACTTTGCGGGGTTTATATATTGATAGGTTAATAATTGCTTGGCTTTGTATCTCTTTAATTTTAGCTAACATTGTTAATTTTGCCTGCGAGAGCGTCATCCCCTTTACGGAGACCTCTCCTGCGCGTGGCACATAAACCGTCATTTCGGGGGTAACCGTCAGGAATTGTTGCTTACTGCTTTCGCTGAAATTAATATAAGATAGTATATCCCCGGGACCCAAATAATAATAATCTGGCTCGATAATATCGCCTACTGCTGATTGCTCTGATGATAGAATTTTATCGGAGTTTAGGGAGCTTTCCAAATTATCTTTAAAGAGCTTCTCCATATCATTAGACATCGAAGACTTCATTTGCCCGATTGCCATATTGCAAGCAAATATTGATAATATAGCTATTATTATTGAATTGCGTTTAAGCATCTATTTTCCTTTTTGAGTTTTATTTTATTTTCAAAATAATATTCAGTATTACTTTAGTAATTGTATAGTATTACTTAATTTCTAAAGTATTATAATAATTCATTAACTATTATTTCGGCAATGCGTTCCGCTGCCTTCCCATCCCAAAGCTCAGGGATCTTTGCTTCTTTGCGTGGTTTGTTCAGTATATCGTCAATTGCAGCAATAATAGTATCATATTCAGGGCTTATTAAGCGATTAGTGCCAATCTCTATGGTAATTGGTCTCTCTGTCGTGGTTCTAATAGTTAGGCATGGTATCTTTATAGCTGTAGTTTCTTCTTGGATACCTCCGGAATCAGTCATCACGAAGTCGCTATTTCTCATTAATTGCAGGAAGTCAATATATCCCTGCGGTTCGAGGAAGATTATATTTTTATTAGCTTCAGTATATTTTTGCAAATTGAATTTTTCAATATTCTTGAGAGTGCGCGGATGAATTGGAAATACGATTTTCCTGAATTTTGAGAGATACTCGAATACTTTGAGCAACATCTCTAATTGCTCTGGTTCATCGACGTTGCTTGGTCTATGAATAGTAATCAGCGCATATTCTCGGGGGGATAAATTATTCGCTTCCAGAACTTTTGAATTATCGCATTTTGGTAGGGCATAGAATT
>CAZGXC010000081.1:0-10525 GCA_964529535.1 uncultured Hyphomicrobiales bacterium
TTGTATGGTGGCTTCCATTGCACATGATTATCAGCACTACAAAAATGCTTAATCTTCTCATCATTTTTATTTCCTCGATTTATTATTATTCTTCTTAATTTTAGCAGAATATTAAAATAAAAGCCCAAATTTATTATGATTTTTATTACATTATAGTATATTATAAGCAACAAATTCATGAAAATAGATGAGAAATGCATACTTATAAAATATCATTTCAAAAATATGATATTATTCCATAAAAAAAATACGTATAAATACGTATTTTTGATTAACAAAAATGAGCTACACAAATATTGTATCATTAATACTTATTTTGTGTAGCTCATCATTATATTATATTTATATATCAAAGAATTATGCTTATTTCTTCGACTTCCTCCCGCTATTTATTAAGGCTTGGTCGAGCAGATAGAGGATTTGCCCATTTGTGCTACGGAACTCATCAGCAGCCCATTTCTCAATTAAGTCCATTGTTTCTTTATCTATTCGCAGGACGAAACTTTTGGGTTTGTTAGCATTTGTTGTATTTTTCTTTTCTTCTGCCACTATCTTTTCTTCTATTTTTTTACTTTCCTTATGAGCGTAATTATGCCAATATTATTGATATAATGTTCCAGCATTGATGATTGGTTGAGTGTTTGATTCTCCGCAAAGGACAACCATTAAATTGCTTACCATCGCTGCTTTTTTAGTATCATCAAGCTCAATAATCTCTTCTTGTGATAATTTATCAAGTGCCATTTTAACCATCCCAACAGCTCCTTCTACGATTTTCTCTCGAGCAGAAATTATGGCATCAGCCTGCTGGCGACGCAACATTATTGCGGCTATTTCTGGAGCATAAGCGATATAATTCACACGTGCTTCCACTACTTCTATTCCAGCAATGCTAAGCCTTTCGTTGATTTGCTTCTCTAAAATATCATTGATTTCCTCGCCACCGCCGCGAAGGGTCAATTCGCTCTCGTCCGCCGCATTCAAATGATCGTATGGATAAACTCCCGCTACATAGCGAAGGGCAGCATCGCTTTGAATCATTACAAAGTTTTCGTATGCTCTCATCTTTGCATTAACATTTTCGCTTAAGCCCCCCAATGGGTTAATCGATGCTGTCATTGAAGAGTTATCAATATCGAAAGAGGCTTTGTAAGTATCAACGACTTTCCATACTACGACCATTCCTATCATCACTGGATTACCTGATTTATCATTTACTTTGATAGGCTCGGCATCCAAATTCCTGGCACGAAGCGTTAATCTTTTGCGAGTATAAAGCGGGTTTATCCAAAAGAATCCATTATCTTTCAGAGTGCCGGTATACTTGCCGAAAAATGTAATAACTACTGCCTCATTTGGCTCAATTTGGACAAATCCTCTCCAAAAGATAATATTCAATATGAAGAGAATAACATCCACAATAATTATTGCGATACTTGCATCGGGATATAATGCTGAACTATCTATCGCCCCTAAAAATATAAAGACGATGCCTAATAATAATCCTAAATTCAACACGAATGCTAATATCCCAGGCAATTTAAAGCCTGTAAAATTTACTTCTTCTGTCTTCACTTTTTCACCTATTATTTTGTTATTAATATGATATTAAAATAGTATCACGAAATTACGGAATTATTTTCATACTACCAAATATTTTTCATTATTTCCATAAAAAAACCTGTCCCCCACTTGCGAGGGAACAGGCTATAATATTTCTATTTATCTAGGAAAATTCTATTAATTTAGAACAATAGTATTATGCTTTAGTTGGTCTTGGAATAATCACGATAAATTGTTCGCCTGTTATATCATTGATTAACTCTAAGTTTGCCTGTTCTTTAATGGCACGTTTGATTCCGGAGCCCAAACCACTAAATGGCATTAATCTGCTACCAAAAGACACAAGTTGATTATTCCTAATAACAGGATTACCATATTTTATATCTTCAACAGTCAAACTGTTTGGGAGAGTGCCAGGACTAATAATTTCAATTCTATTATCAAAAACTAAAACTCGAATCGGCGCATTTTTGAAATAATCTCTGTGAAGCAAGGCATTTTGCAAGATTTCAATCAAGGCAATTTCAGATACTTCGAGTATCCCGATTGAATTGAAACTCTGACCGTCTTGAATATGTAGCAAATTTGCCTTTAAATGCTCTAATGCTTTTTGGAACAATTCAGGTATTGTGCCCGTTAAGTCAGATGGTTTGCTACGATAATGATTGCCGGCAGAATCATTCCCAAAATATGATACAAACTTAATAGTAAATGCAGGTTTGATGCTTTGTGGTGCTTTCCCGAAGAACAACAATCCTGCTAAAGTGAGCTGATTATTCCTCAATACTCGTTTTGATTTTAATGCTTGCTCAAATGAAAAGCCCATATCTTCAATGCTTTGGTTAAATTCAAGAGTAAAATATTGGCGAAATGCTGGTTCATTTATATCATCAAGACTTGTATTGAAAACTTCCATTTCATCTGCTAATAAATTCCCACTTTTTTGAAAGAATCTCATTATTTCAGCATTATCAGTAACTTTCCTTTTATCTGCCCCTTGCTTCGTCCAGATAGTGCCGTTTTTATCTTTATATGGCTTATTAATTCCCTCTTCAATATGAACTATTAATATTTTTTTTGAATCCATGCCATCACCAAGTAGAACCACTTCTGTATGAATGAAAATAAGAGGATTAATTAATTCATTGGCAATATTGGCTATTTTGTTGCTGTAATTTTGTATCGTTTGATAGTCTAATCCAATTATTTCACCGACTTTATCACTTACTCCAATTATAATAATACCGCCTTTGGTGTTAGCCATAGCAATCATTTCAGCAGCAAAGCTATTTACATTATCCAACTGTTGCTTGAATTGCACTTCGCTGGTCTCTCCGCATGCTATAATATTAAGTAATTCATTGCTATTTATCATAATTAATAGTATTCTAAAGATTATTATTTAAATATATGTTTTGCAAAATTAAGGTATTATTCAGCAATTTCAAAATAGAAATATTAGTAATCTATAAAAAAACCTGTCCCCCCTTGCGAGGGAACAGGCTATTAAGAAAGGAAATCAAAATGAAAAAAATCAATTATTTCTTTATTTTCTGCATTACTTCGTCTGCGGAGAGAGGTTTTGTGCAGAAATACCAATCGTAGCATTTAGTATCGTCTTTTCTTGATACAGCTTCTTTAGCTGCACCGCATGATCCTGCTGTTGGGACGATTACTTCGTCGCCTGGCTGCCAATCTGCTGGAGTAGCTACTCCGAAAGCAGCAGCTGTCTGTAAGCCTACTACAGCTCTGTATAATTCATCAAAGTTTCTACCCAAGCTAGCTGGATAGTAAATAATTGTCTGAATGATACCATTTGGATCAATAATAAATACTGCGCGAACTGCTTTAGTAGTCATTAAATTAGGGTGAATCATACCATATTTATTTGCTACTTCCATTGTAATATCTTCTATTAATGGGAACTTAACTTCTACGTTCTTCATTCCCTTATATTCTAATTTTTCGTGGATGTTTCTTAACCAAGCTACGTGGCTAAATAAACCATCAACTGATAAACCAACGAGCTTTGTATTTACTGCGTTGAATTTTGATTCCAAAGTTGCGAAAGTCATAAATTCTGATGAGCAAACCGGAGTGAAATCTGCCGGATGGCTGAATAGAATTACCCAGCTGCCTTTGTAATCCTGTGGGAAATTAATTTCGCCCTGAGTTGTTGCTGCCTTAAATTCAGGTGCTTTATCGCCAATGCGTGGCATTGAATATACTGTATTTTCCATACTATTTAGTATCCTGTATTCTTTAATAATTAATAAAATGTTGTTTGTTTTGTAATGTGTTAATTGCTTAACTTCCATATTAAACGGAAATAAAATGATAATGTTTCAAGAATAAATAAAAAATTTTGTATTTTTGTATCTTTTTTGAAAGATTACATGCTAATAGGCGAACTCTTTGCCCTGGCTACGGCGGTTTTATGGGCATTCACTTCTGTTATTTTCACGAATGAAGCGAGCAAAATCGGCACTTTTATGCTGAATTTTATTCGTCTAACCATTGCTTCTATATTATTATTGATCACGCTATTTTTTATTGATTATGGCAATATACCATCTTTCTATCAATCTTCTATGCTAATAATAAGCGGTATAGTTGGCTTAGTGATCGGTGATACTTTTCTATTTAAGTCTTATACCATTAATGGTCCGCGGGTATCGGGCTTGATTTTCTCGCTTAATCCAGCGATGGGAGCGATTATGGCATATTTCATTTTTGCTGAGTCAATCTCTTTATATGCCATTACTGGAATAATGCTCACTTTATCGGGAATAGCTCTTGTTATATTAAGTAAGAAAGATACACAAACAGTATTCAAGCCTACGAAAATTGGAATATTTTACGCTCTTATCGCTGCTCTTGGGCAGGCTCTTGGATTAATTTTTGTTCGATTCGCTACTTTGGATTCTGCTATTTCTCCATTATTATCATCATTTATTCGCAATACTTCAGCAATTATAATTTATCTTCCGATACTGCTACTATTTAAAAAATGGAAGAATCCAATTAGAATAATCAGCGAAAATAGAAAAAGCGCGAGGAATTTATTAATTGGATCAATCATCGGTCCGTATTTGGGCATTACTTTCAGCCTCTATGCAATTACTTATACTAAAATCGGTATCGCCAGCGCAATTATGTCTGCGACTCCCATAATACTTTTGCCATTATCTGTAATCTTCTATAAAGAGAAGCTAAATTGGAGGGCAATCGTCGGAGCTGTCGTCGCTGTTATTGGTGTATCATTATTGTTCTTATTTAAATAATTAATAATAATTCGATTCTTATTTCGTTTACTGTAAACTTAATAAGTCTTATTAATTTTAAAAAGAAATATATGAATAACAAAGTATTCGCAACTATAGACGGAAACGAAGCCGCTGCTTACGTGATGTATCGCGTAAATGAAGTATGCGGTATTTATCCCATCACTCCATCGTCTAATATGTCCGAATGGGCAGACGAATGGGCAAGCAAAGGGATTAAAAACATATGGGGACAGGTCCCAACAGTAGTAGAAATGCAGAGCGAGGCTGGTGCCGCTGGTGCAGTCCATGGTTCTTTGCAGGGTGGTGCTTTGACCACTACTTTTACTGCTTCTCAGGGATTATTATTGAAAATCCCTAATATGTTCAAAATTGCTGGCGAGCTAACTTCTACAGTATTTAACGTTACTGCCCGCACAATCGCTACTCACGCATTGTCAATCTTTGGCGATCAAAGCGATATTATGGCAGCTCGTATGACTGGATTTGCATTCCTCTCTGCGAACTCCGTGCAGGAAGTAATGGATATGGCTCTCATAGCTCAGGCTTCCACTCTTGAATCTCGCATCCCTTTTGTGCATTTCTTTGATGGATTCAGAACATCTCACGAAGTAGCAAAAATCGAAATGATTTCCGAAGATGTAATGCGCAAAATGATTAGTATGGATTTAGTGAATGCTCACAGAAGCAGAGGATTAAATCCAGACAGACCGATTATCCGCGGTACTTCTCAAAACCCAGATGTATTCTTCCAGAATCGTGAACGCGCTAATAAATTTTACGAAGAATGCCCAGCAATTGTTCAAAAGAATATGGACAAACTCGCTGAATATACTGGAAGAAAATATAAATTATATGAATACTATGGCGCACCAGATGCTGAACGCATCGTAGTTATGATGGGTAGTGCTGCTGAGCCAACTAAAGATACGATTGACTATCTAATCTCAAAGGGAGAAAAAGTAGGTATGGTCGTAGTTCGCTTATTCAGACCATTCGTTGTGAAATTATTCAACGAAGCTATTCCTGCTACTGTAAAAACTATCGGCGTTCTTGATAGAACGAAAGAACCAGGCGCAACTGGCGAGCCAATGTATACTGATGTGATTTCCGCAATATTTGAAGGAATGAACAATGGTTATTCTAAATTAGAAAAAATGCCTACTATCGTCGGCGGTAGATATGGATTATCTTCTAAAGAATATACTCCAGCAATGATTAAAGCAGTATTCGACAACCTTAAGTTAGATAAGCCGAAAAATCACTTCACAGTTGGTATCATTGATGATGTTAATCATACTTCGCTTGAAGTTGATTCAAGCTTCGACATCGAAGGAAACGACGTAGTGCGCGCTATGTTCTATGGTTTAGGTTCTGATGGAACTGTTGGAGCGAATAAAAACTCCATCAAAATCATCGGAGAACATACTGATAACTATGCTCAGGGATATTTCGTTTATGACTCTAAAAAAGCAGGAGCGCTTACAGTATCGCATCTTCGCTTCGGTCCTAAGCCAATCCGCTCTACTTACTTGATTTCCAAGGCTAATTTCATTGCTTGCCATCAATCAGTATTCATTGAGAAATACGACTTGCTTAAAGATTTAAGCGATGGTGGTATATTCTTGCTAAATTCTCCGCATCCAGCGAATGAAGTTTGGAATCATTTCCCGAAAAAATTACAACAGCAAATCATTGATAAAAAAGCAAAAGTATACGTTATCGATGCCCAAGATGTAGCACTAAAAAGCGGAATGGGCAGAAGAATCAATACAGTAATGCAAGTATGCTTCTTTGCTATTTCTGGTGTATTACCAAGAGAAGAAGCAATCGATGCAATTAAGCAATCTATCATTAAATCATATAGCAAAAAGGGCGAAGAAGTAGTTAATAAAAATCTACAAGCAGTAGATAATACTTTGGATAACTTACACCAAGTGGAAATTCCAAGCGCCGCTGATGCTAAATTTGATATTAGAATGCCAGTGCCAGCAGATTCTCCGGACTTCGTAAAGAATGTAATCGGCAAGATGATAGCAAACGAAGGCGATAGCCTCCCTGTTTCTGCTTTCCCAATTGACGGAACTTGGCCCACTGCTACCACTCAATACGAGAAACGTGGCATAGCACTTGAAGTCCCAGTATGGGATCCAAATGTTTGTATTCAGTGCGGAAAATGTTCATCTGTTTGCCCTCATGCTGCAATTAGAATGAAAATTGCAGATCCTAGTGAGTTCGCAAATGCACCTGATACATTAAGAACTATTGGAGCTAAAGACAAAGAACTTAAAGAAATGAAAGTCTCTATTCAAGTATCTCCAGAAGATTGTACAGGTTGCGGAGTATGCTTTGAAGTATGTCCAGGAAAGAACAAAGAAATCCCAGGACGCAAAGCATTGAATATGACTAACCTATTGCCAATCAGAGAAGAAGAAAACAATAATTGGAACTTCTTCAAGGATATTCCAGACTTCGACAGAACTAAGATCAAAACTAACCTGATTAAATCTCAACAATTACAAAGACCATTGTTTGAATTCTCTGGTGCTTGTGCTGGTTGCGGTGAAACTCCTTATGTGAAGATGTTATCGCAATTATTCGGCGATAGAGCATTGATTGCAAATGCTACTGGATGCTCCTCAATTTACGGCGGTAACTTACCAACTACTCCATGGGCAAAAGATAGTAACGGAAGAGGTCCAGCTTGGGCTAACTCTTTATTCGAAGACAATGCTGAATTTGGTCTCGGTATGAGACTCGCAGTAGATAAACAAGAAGAAGTAGCTAAATATCTATTAAACTCACTATCTTCTCAAATCGGCGATTCATTAGTAGGTGAATTACTAAATGCAGACCAATCAAATGAAATCGGAATAGCCGCACAAAGAGAAAGAGTTGTAACTTTAAGAGATAAGCTATCTACTATTAATACTGAAGATGCAAAACAACTATCAATCCTCGCGGATTACTTAGTGAAGAAATCAGTATGGATAGTCGGCGGAGACGGTTGGGCGTATGATATAGGATTCGGCGGTTTAGATCATATCTTCTCCTTAGGCAGAAACGTAAACATCTTAGTATTAGATACTGAAGTTTACTCAAACACCGGCGGACAAAGCTCTAAATCAACTCCTATTGGTGCTGTTGCGAAATTCGCATCAAATGGAAAACCAACTATCAAAAAAGATCTTGGCTTAATTGCTATGTCTTACAAAAACGTATACGTGGCTTCAGTAGCACTTGGTGCTAACGATTCGCAGACTCTAAAAGCATTCAACGAAGCAGAAGCATACAATGGCACTTCGCTAATTATTGCTTACTCGCACTGTATCGCACACGGTATCGATATGACCAATCCTTTGGCTCAGCAAAAGAAAATTGTTGATAGCGGTCAATGGTTGCTTTATAGATTCAACCCAGAGCTCGCAGAACGTGGCGAAAGACCACTTCAATTAGACTCAAAAGAGCCGAAAATTGAAGTTTCTGAGTTCTTGAACAGCGAAAATAGATTCAAGATATTGCAAAAATCTAATCCAGAATTAGCAGAGCAATATGCCAAATACGCTCAGGAAAGAATCCAAGAAAGATATGAATACTACAGGAAATTCCAAGAATGCGGTCTATAAATCAATAATAATCAATAATTGATCAAACAATAAAAAGAAGCTATCCCATTTAAAGGATAGCTTCTTTTTTATTTAATCGCTTTGAGTATATGATTTAGGAGCAGATTTAGCTAATATTATTCAAACATCTCGGGGAATAAATTCCGTTCGATAATATCGCAAATAATATGTCCTATCAAAATATGGGATTCCTGCACGCGAGCTGTTACCTTCGAAGGAACGATTATCTCGTAATCGCACATTCCCTTAATTTCACCACCTGATCCACCGAGCAAAGCCACTGATTTAGCACCTCTTTGCTTTGCTTCTTCAATAGCTTTTTTTACATTCGGAGAATTACCCGAAGTGCTGATTCCAATTAGAATATCACCTGCGGAAGCATAGGCTTCCACTTCGCGAGCGAAAATATTATCGTAACCAATGTCATTGCCACCAGCTGTCATTATCGAAGGATCTACCGTTAGTGCCATTGCCTTGATAGCACGACGGTTAATATTTCCACGAAAACGAATCACTAATTCCGCTACAATATGCTGAGCATCGGCTGCACTGCCACCGTTTCCGCAAAACATCAGGAGTTTATTCTCTTTTACTGCGTCTGATATGAAATTCGCTACCTCGCTGATTTGCGGGATTAAATCATTTATCAACTTTTGCTTAGTTTCTATGCTCTCTTGGATTGTATTTTGTATTAATTCACTATAATTATTCATACTTATATATTCTTTTTTATTATTGCTAATAGTTCGTTTCTGCCTAATGAGGAAACTGATGAATACGGCAAAACTTCAATATTGTTACTACAAAACTGAAGGTAATCGTCTAATTGCTTTTTGCGTTCTGCCATAAATTCTGCGGATATTTTATCGCATTTTGTTAGTATTACTAAATACTTAACTCCATTATTCTCTAACCACTCAAGCATAGCTAAATCGCTATCTTGTGGATCGTGGCGCGCATCAATTAATAGGCAAACAAACCTAAAGTCATCTCTATTTAAGAAGTATTTTTTCGTCATATCGCCCCATTTTTCTCTATTTTTCTTAGAGACTGCAGCATATCCATACCCTGGCAAATCGACGAGACACCATTTATTTTCTATATTAAATAGGTTTATCTGGCGAGTTTTACCGGGCGAAGAGCTGGTATGCGCCATATTTTTACGATTAACTAAATTATTGATGAGAGAGGATTTGCCGACATTTGAACGTCCGGCAAATGCTATCTCTGGCAAGCCGGATGTTGGCAATGTATTCAGCTCATCCGTTCCTGCTATAAAATCTACTTTGTTTATTTTCATATATTAGAAGTAAAAAGAAATAATAAGCTGTCCGCCTGTATTCCCTAAATTAAGATTAAAAGAGTTTGGTTGTTCTTTGGTAATGCTTTGAGTGGAAGAAGAAATATTGCTTTTTGCCTCTTGCCAAGAAGCGTTAATTAAATATTCGCCACTTATGCTAACATTTTTAAATACAAACCATTCCACTCCTAAAAATGCTCCTGCTCCGTATCCAATTTGCTTGGTTTCTTCGGAAATATCTTTGAAATTCAATCCAACAGACTTTAAATAATCAAAGCTGAAAGAGCCCTGAACACCTGTGAATAGAACTAAAGACGAAGCCGCAGCGACATTAAATCTAATCCCCGGCTCGAACGATATACCTGTTAAGTTAGAGGAAAAGTCTTGAAAATCCGTAGGATTAGTTTTTTGTAGCTTAGAAGAAGAATAAGAAGACCTAAGGCTTCCGCGAAGAGCAATATTATTGAGTATGTAATATTGGACTCCCACTCCTCCTTTTACATTTTTAAAGGATAGATCATTCAGCCCAACCATACCGAATTGAAGAGCGAAATCATTCTGCTTTGCGAGGAAGGAATATCCATCAGCAGCGCGAAGAGTTCCCTCAGAGAGGATTAATACAAATAGGATTATCAGTTTCTGTTTCATAGTTTAACTTTTAATTTTATGATACAAGTATTTTGGTTTTATACTAATTATTTGGAGATTTTCGGGGACTTGCACAACTGGCGTGATATAACCCGTTGAATCGC
>CAZGXC010000082.1:0-3527 GCA_964529535.1 uncultured Hyphomicrobiales bacterium
GAATAAATCAGCCGATATACTTATCTCTAAATCACTTTGCAACGTGATAAATAATGGTGATTACTTTTTGCAAGTTATTACTAATTCATTTACAATGTTGGCGGAGAGCCAAGTCCCAGTAATTTTCAAGATATTTGAGATAGGCAAGCTACAAGAAAACAAATACCAACTTTATAGCGCAGACAAGGATAATATTATCTTCGGAAATGGTGATATTTTCTTTAAAGCTGTGCCAACTGTAATTATTAAATATAAGAATAAAGAAATTGGAAGAATAACGGAACTACCCAAGATTTCATGGGAGCAAGATATCCTCTCAATATTATACAAAAATTAATGCCCAAGATGAAGAAAATATTTTCACTACTTATACTCTTATTATTACCCAATTTAATTTTAGCATCTGAATTTAAAGCTCCGCTTGCAGCTGTCTTTGAGGAAAGCGTCGGTGCTTTTTATCAAATGCCGGCGGAGAAGTTGAGATTAGATATTGGTAATTCTTTTGATCTTGTCACTACAAGTATAAATAATAATAAGCTAAGCGTTGGAGCGGATTTTTTCACTTATACGCGATTGAGAACAGCTGGAAATTTCAAATTTCCGGTAGAGACTTCGGATTATTATTTCGGTTTGAATACTGCGTATTTCGATACCGTAGCCTCTGTGCCTGTTGATTATCGATTGAGGGTGGCGCACATTTCTTCGCACTTAGTCGATGGTCTGGCTGATAGCTTGACCTTTAAACGATTGCCATTCGTTTATAGCAGAGAGTTTGCAGATTTCCTTGCGCTCGCTAATTTCGGTAACTTCCGTGTCTATATTGGTGTGAATTTCTTATATTCTACTAAGCCGAAGGATTTCGCCTTGTTTCATCCTCAAATAGGTTTCGATTATCAATATGAAATATACGATAATATTAGCATCAAAGCTGCTTATGATTTTAAGCTAATAGGAATAGAATCTAAATACCACGGTGTTAGTAATTATCGGGCGGGAGTCAATATTGCTTCGTCCAAAGGTGTTGGCATCTTCTTGGGATTCTATGGATATAATGGGAAAAGTATGCACGGAATGTTCTTCAACGAAAGAGATGATTATTCTGGTTTCGGATTTAATTTCCTATTTTAACATTGCTTTTTCCTGTTTTCCTATCCTCGATTCTTTCTATTACGATTTTTTTTAGATAAATAAGATTGCTTCATAATGATTGATATTATTGCCCCCAAGAAATCACTTGGACAAAACTTCCTAATTGATGACAATATTTCCCGAAAGATAATTCAGCAACTCGATTTGCATGATGGGGATATTGTGTTAGAGATTGGTCCCGGAACGGGAGCATTAACGACTCTATTATTAGAGCATAATATCTCTCTATTCGTCGTAGAAATAGATAAGCGCGCAGTGGAATTATTGCAAAGCAAATTTGCAGACCGCTCTATCACGATCATTAATGATGATATTCGCAACGTTAATATCAATGAAATTGCCAAAGGACGGAAGATAAAAGTAATCGGAAATTTGCCATACTATATTTCGGCTGATATATTGTTCCTACTTTTTGAGAATTACAAGATTATTGAGCGGACGATTATTATGCTTCAGAAAGAAGTAGCCAAACGAGTATGCTCTAAGCCAGATTCAAAAGATTATGGAATATTAGCTGTGGCGGCATCTATGATTGCCAGTTCGCGAATAGCATTCGATGTATCGGCGAATTGCTTCTATCCGAAGCCAAAAGTAACTTCCTCTATTTTGCAAATCGATTATGATAAAAACTTGCCAGAGGGGATACAATTCTCGAAGATAATGAAGCTCGTGAAGGCGGCTTTCAGCCAAAGAAGAAAGACCCTTAGGAACTCATTAAAAGCCTATATTTCATCATTCCCGCCAGAGCTGGTAAGTCAGTTTAATGAGAAAAACGAGGAGCTGCTAAATAAGCGAGCGGAAACTCTGACGACTGAAGATTTTATGAACATGTATCGAGACATTATCAACTATGAAAAGTAATTTGCACAAACCTCAATTTCTGGATTTCTTCAAAGTAGCTGAGATATACGCTATCGCTGTTTGCATAATATATACTCTTGTGCAAATTTTGTTGTGGAAGGGCTATAGCGAGCCATGGCTGGTTTTATCCTTTAATCTGGGGATAATCCTCTACGTAGTCGCTTTGGCTGTTCTAGGCTCAAAATATAGTGCGAATCGACAATGGGTGCGAATGTTGCGCATAATTCTCTTGGGTGTCGCTACGTATATGGTTTATATCAATACCCAGAATCACTTGCGCGTGGTTAATCCACATATTTATGATCAGATCTTGATTTCGTGGGATAGGGCAATATTTGGCAACGATCTCTCTAAGTTTTTTGATGGGTATCGCTTTCCTGCGCTGACGGAATTTCTGCAATTATGCTATTTATCATTTTATTTCCTGCCGGTAATCCATGGAGTAATCCTTTATAGAAACAATAAGCATGAAGAGCTGTATGAATTGTATAATCAAATAATATTCGGCTTTTTGCTGTCGTATTTACTTTATTTTGTGATGCCAGCGATTGGACCGCGATTTACACTCTATGATTTTAAGACATTGGAACTTGATATGCCCGGTCTGTGGTTGACCGATTACGCCCGCGCCTTTATTAATGCAGGGGGTGGGGCACCTCCCGGAGTGCCTAATCCTGCTGAATTAGTTAATCGCGATTGTATGCCGAGCGGACACACAATGCTTACTTTGATTAATATGCTTTTGGTAATTAAATTCCGCACAAAAAACAGCTGGTTTTTCCATATAATTGGTACTGGATTGATCATTTCTACAGTATATTTGCGCTATCATTATGGAGTAGATGTATTGGCGGGAATTGCCTTTGCCTTCATTTCGATATTGATAGAGCCGCGCCTGCGTAAATATTTGATTGACCGAAAGATAGCTACAAAAACAATTTAACTATTTCTTCATTTTTTTTGTAATGAGGAAATAATTAATTAAATTGTATTCTTTTTTTTGTAATAAGGTGAATAATTGCTTTCCTTACCTCTTGGAATATTGCTCGGAATGATATTAGCTGTGGTTCCTGGACCCGTTGCGGTCGGAGCTATGAAAATGGCTATGAATTATGGTCAGAAAGAAGGCACTAGATATAGCGCAGGAAGCGGTTTGATGGATGTATTCTTTTGCTTATTTGCCGTGTTTGCCACTTCGGCAGTCATTTCTTTATTCGGAGATTTTTCTACTAATCACCCCATTTTAATCTTAATATTTCAGATAGTAATAGTAATCGCAATAGTTGTATATGGAATATTACAATTCCGCAGTTCCAGCCATTATGATTCAGCAAGTATGGATAAAATGGAGGAGAGGGAGAATAATTTACTAAAAAGAATTGGAAAAAGAGGACCATTCTTTGTAGGATTTGGAGTAGGTTTTGCGAATATTGCCAGCCCTACATTTGTGCCTGTGTTGGCATTTGTTACCTTGCAAATCGATAAATTCCATTTATATGAGATCTCTCCATTAAATC
>CAZGXC010000082.1:3541-10464 GCA_964529535.1 uncultured Hyphomicrobiales bacterium
ATTGTCCTTGGGCTTTGGCTTGGGGAATTTCTTATGGCTATATATGATAGTCCGCTTATTTGCGAAGAATAAGGAAAAATTTTCGCTAAATTTCATAAAAAATATTTATAAGTTCGCAGGATATACTCTTATCTTGTGTGGTATCTTATTAGGATACAAAGTATTTACGCTGACTGATTGGAATGCTATTTATCAGATAATTAAGCTGTAAATTTATGAATATACCGGGATTCGTCGTCGCAGCCTTCCTCGTAATCATATTACCGGGGCAAGACTTTATGTTCTTAGTAGCTCAAAGCATTGGCGTGGGCAAAAAAGCAGGCGTTTTTACTGCATTGGGATTAGCAGCTGGGAATATCGTTACAATTTCGGCGATAGCCTTCGGGATCACCCCTTTAATAATGAATAGTCCGGCGATAATGATGGCAATGAAAATACTTGGAGTGGCGTATATCTTATATCTCGCATTTTCAGCTTGGCGGGAGAAGATTGAAACCACCGATGATGGCAAGCCTCAAATCAGTATTTCTGAAAGGAAAGATAATAATCATAGTAATAATAATCACCACAAAGATCATAACACAAATTACCTCAATAATCAGCATAGCAATCCCAATTTAAAGAATTTCCTTCGCGGAGCAACGATGAATATCTTAAACATCAAAGCCTGGCTATTTATGTTGTTGTTCTTCCCTCAATTTTTAGATAAGCATTCCTCTACTCCAATGCTTGATATTGCAATTCTTGGCTTGATTTTTATTACAATAGCTATGCTGGTATTTTGCAGTATTGCTATAATATCTTCATATTTTGCACGTTTCTTTGATAATGTAAAATCGCGAATCATTTTGAAATACATTCGCGCTTCTATGATGCTAATAATCGCAATTTTGGTAATGATTCAATAATGACTCAATAGTCTTGCCATAAGTCCTTTATTCGCATACAAAATTGAAATTTAATTGGAAAATTTATGTATAAATTTATAAAGGTTTAACAAATTTTATGAGAAAAATTCTATTAATTGCTGCTTTGCAACTTTGCTTTATGACGGCAATGCAGGCACAATCAAACTTCGGGAGCTTCTCCGGAAATTTTGAAATCAATAATCAGTATTATATGAAAGATACGATTATCGGAGCAAAAAATGTCCCCGAAAAATTATTAAGCAATGGTTTCTTTAACCTGAACTACGTGAATGGTGGAGTGAGCGCAGGAATACGCTACGAAAACTACGCACAGCCCTTGCTTGGCTATGATAAACGCCTTGCTGGTAACGGCATTCCATTTAGATTTGCTCGCTATGCAGGAGATTTCATCGACGTAACAGCCGGAAATTTCTACGAGCAATTCGGTAGCGGAATGGTCTTCCGTTCATACGAAGATAGGCAGTTGGGTTTTGATAATTCCATTGATGGAGCGAGAGTAAAATTAACTCCGGGCTCTGGCTTAAATCTAACAGGTGTAATAGGCAGAATGAGAACTTTCTGGGCTACGAGCGAGAGCTTGATTCGCGGAATCGATGCGAATTTAGAGCTAAATTCATTGTTCGATGGCTTGAAAGAATCATCGATAATTTATTCTTTGGGAGGCTCTTTCGTGAGCAGATACCAAGCCGATAAAGATCCGACGCTAAAATTACCAGAAAATGTAGGCGCTGGCTCGTTCCGCTTCGGTCTTTCTGGCGAGAGCTTCGCTCTTAATGCTGAATACGCAATGAAGGCGAATGACCCAAGCTATACAAATCAAAATTCATACAACGAAGGAAATGGCTTGCTTATCCAAGGTTCATATTTCACCGATGGATTAGGCATCAATTTAAACTTCCATAGAATTGATAACTTCGATTTTAGAGCAGAGAGAAACGCCACAGGCACCGTTCTGAATATGAATTACTTGCCACCAATTACAAAGCAACAGCCATATAGCTTGACTGCTATGTATCCATATAACACTCAGTTAAATGGCGAAATTGGCGTGCAGGCAGAGATTAACTACACCTTCCCTAAGGAATCTTTCATGGGCGGGAAATATCCATGGCAATTGAGCTTGAATTTCTCAATGCTTAATTCTATTGATACTACTCGTATTGATAAGTATTTGTATGATTCTAAATTCGGTTTTGGAAAGAAAAACTATTACCAAGATGTTAGCATCTATGCTTCTAAGAAATTTAGCCCTGAAATAAAAAGTAATTTCGGCTTCGTATATCAAAAATATGATAGAGATATGGCTGAAAAGGGTGGCGCTCCAACATTTGGAATGGTGTCAGTTATGACAGCTGTAGCAGATATCACATTTAAAGTAGCCAATAAACAGTCATTAAGGACAGAGATTCAACATTTATTCTATAAGCAAGAGCTTGAGGCGCATTCCGAATATTCAAACGGAAATTGGGTCTCTGGATTGCTCGAATACACAATAGCTCCAAATTGGTTTTTCACTGTAATGGATGAATATAATTACGGAAATGAATTTGATGAAAAGAAACTGCATTATTATACGCTTTCTGCTGCTTTTGTTCATTCAGGAACTCGCGTGCAGTTTGGTTATGGCAGACAAAGAGCTGGTATTCTCTGCGTTGGTGGAGTGTGCCGATTAGTGCCTTCGTCTAATGGATTTAACTTAAGTATTTCAACATCATTTTAATTGAAAGGAAGATATTAGTATGAAATTTAATAAGATATTGATAGCATTCGCATTGCTTATTGGAATTGCTGGATGCGACGTAATAGATAAACCTTTCGAGGAAAAGAAAGGTAACGATGAGCCGATATTGACCGGCGTGCAGAAGAAGATAATCCTCGAAGATTACACAGGATTTACCTGCCCGAACTGCCCAAAAGGCGCAGAGGCAGTCCATAGCTTGATGGAGACTTATAGCAAAAGCGTAATTCCGATAGCTGTTCATGCTGGATATTTCGCAAAACCAAAATCTTCAGCAAGTTCGCCATATAAATATGATTTCAGAACAGATATTGGCGAAGAGTGGGATAAATTCTTCGGAATGAGCGAAGCTGGCAATCCTTGCGGATTGATCAACAGGCTAAATTCCCATAAAATATATAGTTATCAAGAATGGGTAGCAGTAATAGCAGAGCAACAAAATAAATTAGCAGACTTCGAGATTACGCTGAAATCAAGCCTCGATGAAGCAGCTAATAAAATTAATGCAGATGTTAGCATCAAAACTCTTGATAATTTAAAGGAAAAGTATAGCTTGTGCGTAGTCTTAGTCCAAGATAACATCGTGGATTATCAAGACAATGGCGGCACTCCGATACCTGAATTTGTCCATAATCACGTGCTACGAGCAGGATTTAATGGTGCTTGGGGAGAGGCAATAATAACTTCTCCAATTTCAAAGAATGAAGTAATAGCAAAAAATTACTCTCTAAATATCAAGAATGATACAAAACACCCTTGGAATCGCCCGCATTTAAAAGCAATAGCATTTGTATATAATACAAGTACTTATGAGATAATGCAAGCGGAAGAAGTAGTTGTAAAATAATTCTTTGAATAGCAGAATGAAGTATTGGAAGAATGAAGTAAAACAGAGTGAAAAAGCTATGCTAAATAACAAAGCGAATTAATAGTAAGCGAATCAATAGACTTCATTCTCAATAGTATATAAACAAATAAGCTGCTCCTCTTTTTCAGGGGAGCAGCTTATTTTTAATTGTTAATTTGATAGAATTAATAGAGAGCTATAAATAATCCTTTGAAATCAATTATGATCTCTTGAATTGATTAGGGATTTGCCCTTGTGTTGGATTATTAAATGCTTCTCTCATACCGAATAGTATCTTTTGGCTTATTTCCTCAGCTACTACTCTCTTAATATTATCGTCGCTTGTCATATACTCAGTAATTGAAGATTCAACTCTTTGCTTAATGATTTCAGCTGATTGTCCGACCAATACGCTTGATAATTGGTGAATGTCATGAGTCTGTGCTCTAAGAGCTTCGAGAGAGCTTCTGTTGCTATCTTCCATTTTCTTAAGCATTCTGTCCATACGTTCTTCTTCTTCAGTGTACATCAATGAGAATGCTAATAAAGCAAGCATGGAGAACTCAGTAAATGTAGAGAATAATACTAAAGAAGGTTTGTTTGCAGGAATGAATTTCAAACCACGAATACCCACGATAACGATAAGGATCGCAGCACCACCGTATGCCATACCTTGAACCAAGTTAGCATATTTTTCAGTAAAGTGGTGAGACATGTAAAGTCTGATACCTTTTAGGAATCTAGTTCTGTTTCTTCTCCAGATTAGACCGCCCTTAGTATCTTCGATTTCTTTCATCACGAACTCAGAGAAGAATTCTTTGATTCTTGTGTGTAAGTGATCTTCGCGGAAAGCTACTAAATTAGTTTCTTCAGAGAATACGTCTTCGAAGTCTACAGGTCTTTTTGTGTTCGCAGTAGCTTCGCCTTCAGTTCTATTCCAAACAGTTCTAAAAGCTGCCTCAGCAAAAGCTGGATCTACAGTTTCTAATTTATCATCTGGCATAGTTAACAAGTCAACTACTTCATCAGAGAATCCAGTCTGCAATCTGATCTTTACCTTTGTGTTATCAATTTGAATATCTACTAATCGAGCCATTAATCCAATGGATGAAGGCAAGAATAAAGTAAGGAAAATTGAGAACACAAGTGCTAACACAATGGATAATACCGTAAATCCAATCCAAGGCTCGAGGACGATTTCGCTTTCGCCAAGTAGTGGAGATTTAGCAATCCATTCTGTGGAAGTTTTAGTGTAACCATGTTGGTCAGAAGTTCGAGTTTTGAAAGAAATATCGAAGATATATTCTTTGTTGATTAACTCTTTGCTAGGATCTTGTGCGCCCTGAGCATATACCTTTTGAGCATTATCTTTTGAAGAAGAAGCCCAGACTAAACCGTCATATTTGACTAAGTCAACTTTTTCTTTAGCTTCGCCTAAAGGTGAGAAAAGATAAGTAACGAATGCCCCTACTGCAAAGGGCATTATTACTAATTGAAAGAGGAAGAACATAGCAACCCACAGTATAGCAAATAGCCCTACTTGCTGTGTTCCCAATTTTTTTGATGTTTGATTCGATGTTGTTGCCATCTTTAAACCATCTCCTGTTTTGTTAATATACTTAAAAATTTATTACTTAGTTAATTTAAAAATTAGTTCAAAAATTCCATCTATTCGCGTGTTGCTCAATCAAACAACACAAATTAACACTTATTTTGCAAAAAAAAAAATAAATGTAAAAAAAAGTATAATATTATATGATATGTTATGATAAAAATATTGAGAAATACCTATTCTTCGCCGAATTTATTATTGAATAATTCTGCGAGAGCTGCCATCGCTTCGGCTTCATCTTCGCCATCGATTTTGGCAATTAGCTTGGCACCCTGCTCCGCTGTCAAGGTCATTACTCCGATAATGCTCTTGGCATTAATCTCGAAGCCATCTTTGACCAAGAAAACATCAGACTTATACCGAGAAGTTAATTTCACTAAACTCGCGGCTGGACGCGTATGCAAACCCGCTCGGTTTAGCACTTCTAACTCTTTTTCTATCATATACTATTACTATTGCATTATTTCGACAACAAATTTAAAAATAATTTTCCAAATAATATAATTTTATTTGAGAAAATATGTAAAAATGTGGATAACTAGTGCAAATTTTAGTTAAATTATTCATTATTGATAGGAAAATGATTATTTTTTGGGCAAATTTTCCTTTATTATTCGTAATTTTGAATTCTTTTTTAGTAATCATTGGATCAGGTTTTGCAAAGTTCGAATATCGCTGAAATAATTGGATTAAAGTATGATTTAGTTCTTGCCTCGCGCTCCCCAAGGCGGAAAAAACTACTCGAAGGATTGGGATTTAAGTTCCGCGTAATTCCTGCTGATATCGACGAAGATAATTTTCCCGAAAATCTATCTCCGCGAGAAATTGCCGCGCATATTGCGCAGCAGAAAGCAAAGCATATAGCCGCGCAACTCCAAGAGGAAGCGAGAGTGAATGATGCTGATACCATTATAAATGACGCAATTGTAGTCTCAGCCGATACCATCGTCGTCTTGGACGATGAAATCCTAAATAAACCGACAGACGAAGCCGATGCAAAGCGCATTCTGCGAAAGCTAAGCGATAATACGCACACAGTATTTACGGGGGTTACTCTGATTAATACCCACAGCAAAAAGATGCTATCAAATGTGCAAGCCTCTGAAGTTACTTTCCGGAAATTAGATGATAGGGAAATTGATTATTACATTGCCAGCGGTTCGCCAATGGATAAAGCTGGTGCTTACGGGATTCAGGACGACTTCGGGGCGCTGTTCATTCGGAAGATAAATGGTTGCTACTATAACATTGTTGGCTTGCCATTAGAAATGCTTTATCAAATGATGAAAGACATCAATGAATAATCGATTAGCAAAAGATAGGACATTCACTTTTGTGTTGCTAATGCCGTGGATAATCACATTCTGCGTTTTTTGGCTGTATCCTATTTTGTATGCCGCATATCTTAGCTTGACCCAACACACGACTTTGAATAATAAATCCATTTTCATTGGGTTTGACAATTATATAGCTTTATTTAAAGACAAGATCTTCTTTAAGGCGCTATCAAATACTGCGATTTTTACTTTTGGCACCGTGCCAGTAACTACCATTATTTCCTTATTCTTAGCAGTTCTGATAAATAGTAAATTAGCGAAGTATAAGGAGTTCTTTAAAACTGCATTTTTCATGCCATCGGTTACCTCCTTGGTTGTGATTTCGCTTATATTTTTCAATTTATATTCCCAAGATGGCTACATCAATTACATACTAAAGTCATTGGATTTGCCATTTCCTGCGCGGGGCTGGCTGCAAGAGCCAAGCGTCTCGCTTCTATCCATAATGCTAATGGATATT